>CAIQND010000838.1 GCA_903873045.1 uncultured Methylococcaceae bacterium
GGCACAAGCGCGAGAGCTCTACACCAAAAACCGGATACGTATTCTTACTGATGTCGGTGCCAAGGCAGTGCCAATACTGCCGCTACTCAATCCGGTCACGCAACAACCGCTTGATATGACCTATTCGGCGCTGCGCAGCCTATCGCCGATCCATCTGGAATACCTGTGTAATATGGAGGTTCAGGCTACCATGACGATTTCATTGCTGCAAAATGGTCGGCTATGGGGTTTGATTGCTTGTCATCATTTAACGCCAAAGCGGGTTTCATTCGCAATGCGAGAGGCGGTTTTGTTTATCTCTCGCATGATATCAACAGAAATAACAGCGATTGAAACCAGAAAAGAGCGTGTGCTGCTAGGCAAGGTGGCACACATTAAAACGAAACTACTTAAATCCATTGTTAGTCATTCAGAATCCGCTGTTCTGTATAATTTAAACACTGATCTCCTGGATATAGTAGAGGCATCGGGGTTAATTGTTGTCGTTGAAGGCAGTCGTTATTTACAAGGGGAAGTGCCTGAACCGGCTGCTATTGATGCGCTCTTGGACTGGTTTGGAAAGCAGCCAATAACCGATGTTTTCAGCTGTGACCATCTGGCAGAACAGTTTGCACCCGCCAGTGCCTATCCAGAAATAGTATCGGGTATCATAGCTACAATATTTTCAAGTGATATGCGCAATTGCGTGGTGTGGTTGCGTAAAGAGAGGTTGCGTACCGTGAAATGGGCCGGCAGTTACGAGCAAGGCCTTGTCCAAACCCCAGCGGGTGATTTTCGTCTGGGGCCACGAAATTCCTTTGAATGCTGGTCAGAATTATGGCGTGGTCGCAGTGCGGTTTGGTCTTTACTTGAGATCAACATCGTCAAGGACTTTGGACAAAGCTTGTCGGAAAGTTTGGCACAAAAACATCACGCCCGTCTGGCAGAAAACGAACGCCTAGAGCTCTTGGGGCGCTTACATAAAATCGCCAGTCGGTTGCCTGGGGTTGTTTACCAATTTCGTTTGTATCCTGATGGGCGTGCCTGTTTTCCATATATGAGTGAAGGCATTCGAGAGATATACCGGCTTAGCCCGGAAGATGTACGCGAGGATGCGGTCAAACTATTTGCCCTGCTTCACCCCGATGACGTTGAGGAGGTGTGGGGTTCTACCCAACAATCCGCACAAAATTTAACCCCGTGGCAACAGGAATATCGGGTACAGTTTGACGATGGAACGGTTAACTGGTTGCTGGGCAATTCGATGCCAGAGCAAGAAGCAGGCGGTAGTATACTCTGGCACGGCTTTACCGCAAATATCAGTGAGCGCAAAGAGTCAGAAGACAAGCTCCGACTGAGTCATGTTGCCCTGAAAAAAATAAACCAGGGCGTGCTTATTACCCGTGACGACCAGAGCATATTATGGGCTAATCACGCTTTTGAATTGATCACCGGTTATAGCCAGGCAGAAATCCTGGAGCAGAATTGCCGATTTATCCAGGGGCCGCTCACCGATCCACAAACGTTGATTGAGATACGTAAGGCGCTAAAAAATCTCATTCCATTCACGGGTGAAATACTCAATTATCGCAAAGACGGCACTGCTTTTTGGAACGAATTGACGATTTCGCCCGTACTTGATGCACAAGGCCGGTTGCTCAACTTTATTAGCACGACGCAGGACATTAGTGAGCGTAAATTGCAGGAGCAGAACGACCGGGAGCATCTAAGTCAGCTGGCTCATGTTACGCGACTTGGACTGATGGGCGAAATGGCATCCGGCATCGCTCATGAAGTTAACCAACCCTTAATGGCTATTGCTACCTATGCGCAAGCCAGTTTAAACCTGATGAAAGCTGAATGTCCGGATTTGACGAAGCTTGCTGAGATTATCTACAAAACCCAGCAACAGGCATTAAGGGCTGGGCAGATTATTCGTCGCATGAGAGAGTTTGTTAAATCCAATACCAAGCAAGTTTCAGCGGCTGACCTTAATGAGTTAATTCAAGAGGCGGTTAGTCTGTGTCTGCCTGAGCTAAAGCTCAACAATATAGCGTTACGCCTTGAATTACAAGGTTCTTTGCCGTTTGTTAATGTAGATACGCTGCAAATTGAACAGGTCATTATAAACCTGATCAGAAATAGCGCCGATGCCTTGGATAATTGCCCTGATAACCAGCAACGCGAAATATCCATTCATAGTCTGTTAACGCTTAATGATAGCGTCGAGGTCAGGATAAAAGACAATGGCCCCGGCATTGCTGACGATCAGCAACAGCAAATATTAATGCCTTTTTACACCACCAAGACAGAAGGCATGGGCATGGGCTTGTCTATTTGTAACTCAATTATCGAAGCCCATCATGGCAAATTGCGTTTTAATAGCCAAGCAGGAAAAGGCGCTACCTTTTATTTTACCTTGCCAATAAGCGAGGTATATGATAAGGCAGGCGATTTTATAGTAACTCTTTAGTTTCAATAAAAATACGGAGTCGGGCGGGTTTGTTGGTAAGCCCGCCCACAAATAGACTTGATTTTATGTCACTATTCAGTTTCTCTCTCTTTAAAAAAGATCGGTTAAACATTGATTCGTCTGTCAATGCCGTTAAGTTAAGTGCCTCTTGGCAAGATAAGCCGTTGGCTGAGCGGAGCCGAAGCCAGAAAAATCGCTTCGACTCCGCTCAGCGAACGTCTTAACTTAATGACATTGATTCGTCTGTTTTTGCCGCTATCAATCAATATATTCAAAAACGGTGACAATTTGATTGATGCCGGGTTGTAGTTTGGTCACGTTGATAACAACGGTGCCTTCATCTCGCTGCACCAAGCCCATCAGGTAAACCGTGCCGTTTTCAGTAATGACTTTTATCATGGCGGGGTCAAAATCGGGCATGGTTCTGATTTGACTGAGTGCTGTTTTTACGGTGTCGGTGATTAATTGGTCGTTTGCGCGTGAGTTGGCATCACTGGGGCTGGCGATGATTAAATTGTCGTGGATCAGTTTTACATGGGGAATGACTTGCACGGTAGCAATAATCTTTTTTCCTAGCGCTTCATTGGGCGCTTCGCCGGTAATAAGAACGGCACCGTTATAGGCGGTTATCGTAAAGTGACACTGCTTAAGTAAATCGTCCTCTGAATTTAGCTCTGAGTAGGCTTCGGTTTCAATGTCGTTATCCATCAAAATGGCTTCGCGGGTTCGGCGATCTTGTAATAAAGTTTGTTCGGATATTGTGTCAGGGCTTGTGGCAACGGTCGAGCAGGCGCTTATTAAAAGGCAGTTGAGTAGCACCAGGGGTAAAAACAATTTTTTCATGGGTTAACCTAAATAGTTTGTCAGCGATTATCAACCAAATAATTGATGGTCAATCAAGTCACACAAGCAATGGGTGATTAATATATGGATTTCCTGAATGCGTGCGTTTGAGGTTGACGGTACCCGGATTTCTATATCGGTTTCATGGAGTAAGGGGGCAATCATGCCGCCATTATTGCCGGTTAAGGCGATAACCGAGATGTCTTTATCATGAGCGGTGGTGATCGCTTTGGCAATATTGGCGGAGTTATTGCCATCAGTATAGACCACTAATATATCGCCGCTTTGTCCCAATGCCCGCAGTTGCTTTGAGAAAATATCATCAAAGTGAAAGTCATTGGCTATGGCGGTGATGGTTGCGGTGTCGGTGGTCAAGGCGATGACCGGCAATGACGGACGGTCGCGCTCAAATTGGTTGAGCATGGATGACGATAGCAGTTGCGCACTGGTTGCTGAACGGCCATTGCCACAGGCGAGTATTTTCTTATCATTCAATAAGGTGGTGACCAGTCGTTGCGAGGCGTACTCTATCAGTTCACAGAGATAAGTCATGGCATCCTGCTGGGTTTGGATGCTGTCAGAAAAATGGTTAATGATGCGGTCTTGTAAGCTCATAGTTTGATAATTAATTTAAAAAGCATTTTGTATCCACTCCAGGTTGCCATTGCCGGAAATGGCAACAACATCAAAGCGTAGGGGTCTGTCTGCTTTTTGGGATGATAAGTAAATATGCGTTGCCGCTATTATACGTGATTGTTTTGCCCGCGTGACACTCTCCACGGCGCTACCGTATTTATCTGTTTTACGGTAGCGGACTTCGACAATAACCAGTGTTTGATTATCCATCATAATTAAATCAAGCTCGCCCAGTTTGCACCGGTAGTTTCGGCAAACCGGCTTAAGTCCTTTATCGATTAGAAATTTATGCGCTTGTTCTTCAGCGGATTCACCACGGATCAAGTGTGCCGCTTTGGCTTTGAGTTGAGTAAAAATCACGGTCTATCTCCTGTGGGTGTTTATGCTGTAAACAATAAAAAGAGCGGGATGCTGGTATAATTTGGCCTTTGCCCAAGCAAGTGCTCACTGCCATTAAGTTAAGTGCCTCTTGGCAAGATAAACCGTTGGCTGAGCAGAGCCTCGCTGGCTGAGCGGAGCCGAAGCCCAGAAAAATCGCTTCGACTCCGCTCAGCGAACGGCTTCAGTGAGGCAAGTGCTGTACACCATCATGATCGATCATGATTTTATGTTGTATCTTTTAATGTGAGGTTATATGAATGAGCGTATCGAATGTTAACTGAGTTTGGCAAATTATACGTTGTTGCCACGCCAATAGGTAATTTAGCCGACATGAGTTTTAGGGCGGTTGAGGTATTAAAAAA
>CAIQND010000839.1 GCA_903873045.1 uncultured Methylococcaceae bacterium
ATTTTTAATACATATTCACTGCGGACATTTTCAGCAATGGCAAAAGTATCCGCTACGTCTGGATCGACCACGACTTGCACCAAACCGGCACGGTCTCTAAGGTCAATAAAAATAACGCCGCCATGGTCGCGGCGTCTGTGCACCCAACCGCAGATTGAAACGGTTTCGCCTAGCTGTTGTGTATTTAATTCTCCGCACTTGTGGGTACGCATAAAGTTTTTCCTGTGGATTAAAAAGTTGTTATTGCTATTTATTAAGGTGATGACAGGACGCTGTTTAAGGCAAAATCATGATTTGATTTAAGCAGGCGTCTATTTTATTAATCACTTTTACTACTGGCAGCAGCAGAACTGCCGGCTTTTGGGACGCTAGGTGCTGAAGATTCACCTGCTACATTTTTCTTGGTGCCGCTCTTAAAATCGGTTTCGTACCAGCCGGTGCCTTTTAACCGGAAGCCGGCCGCAGAAATTTTTTTCATTAATTCCGGCTTTGTGCAGGCAGGGCAAATAACTATGGGATCAGCGCCCAGTTTCTGTAACGCTTCGTGCTCATGCCCACAGGACTGACATTGGTATTCGTAAATTGGCATTAACCACTCCGACAACAAAAAATAATAACGACAAATAAGGACTGAATTTAGCTTTTCCAGCCACTTACTATAAAATAACCTCCTATTTTACAGACACACAGCCAACAATGAAAACATTAACCATAACCCGCCCCGATGACTGGCATCTACATGTACGAAACGGCGCTATTTTAAAAACCGTGTTACCGCATACTGCCAGGCAATTTGCACGTGCCATTATTATGCCTAACCTTAAGCCACCGGTGACCACAGTGACTCAGGCTTTGGCCTATCGCGAAGAAATTTTGCAAGCGATTCCGGCAGGTATTGATTTCACCCCCTTAATGACGCTGTATCTAACCGGCTCTACGACAGTCGCCGAAATAAAAAAAGTCGCCGGGGCTGACCCCGTTTATGCGTTTAAATTGTATCCTGCCGGCGCTACCACCAATTCGGATTCCGGTGTTGCTGATATTAAAGCCATTTTTCCGTTACTGGCAGAAATGGAAAAACACAATATTCCCTTACTGATTCATGGTGAAGTGACCGACGTACACTGTGATATTTTTGACCGTGAACGGGTGTTTGTTGACACCAGTTTGACCGATATTGTCGATAACTTCCCCTGCTTGAGGGTGGTCGTTGAGCACGTCACCACCACTGAAGCGGTGCAGTTTGTGCAAGCCGCCAGCAATCATGTCGCCGCAACCATTACCCCCCAACATCTTTTGTTTAACCGTAATGCCCTCTTGGCAGGCGGCATCCGCCCCCATTATTATTGCTTGCCGATACTCAAACGTGAATCGCATCGTCTGGCATTGGTTGCCGCTGCGACCAGTGGCAATCCAAAATTCTTTTTAGGCACCGACAGTGCGCCACATACCGCTTTGTCAAAAGAAACCGGTTGTGGCTGTGCCGGCTGTTACAGTGCTCACGCCGCGCTGGAACTTTACGCCACCGCCTTTGAGCAAGCCGATGCATTAGAAAAGCTGGAAGGCTTTGCCAGTTTTTACGGGGCGGATTTTTACCACTTGCCCAGAAACACGGGCACGATTACTTTAGAAAAAACCACCTGGACAGTGCCAGCCAGTTACGGAGAAAACGACACCCTCATCACGCCACTTAAAGCCGGTGAAGAACTGGGTTGGAAAATACAATCAATACACGAAGCAGATTAAAACCGTAATATTTTACCTTGTTACGCCCAACTTGGCGTAACATGCCTTAACTTTTAGATACCTTTGGATACCACCCAACCTAATGGATACACCTGCAATTCCTCTAGCTCAACGCTTTAGAGGCTACCTCCCTGTCATCGTCGACATAGAAACAGCCGGCTTTAATCCCAAAAAAAATGCCTTACTGGAAATTGCCGCCGTTATCGTTGAACTTAACAGTAATAATGAGCTGGAAATCACCGAACGCTATACCACGCATGTGGTTCCTTTTAAAAATTCCGAACTCGATCCGGCGGCTCTCAAATTTAATGGTATCGATCCTTACCACCCGTTTCGTATGGCAATCGATGAAAAAGAGGCACTGGACATGCTCTTTAAGCCGATTAAACAGGCCGTAAAACGTAACAACTGCACACGGGCGATTTTGGTAGGACACAATCCTGCTTTTGATATCGCTTTTTTAAATGCCGCTATCCAGCGCACCCAAATAAAACGCAGCCCTTTCCATCCGTTCAGCTCATTCGACACGGCGACATTGGGAGGCTTGGCTTATCAACAGACAGTACTGGCAAAAATTGCCCAGGCAGCCGGATTGAAATGGGACAACGAAAAAGCACATTCAGCCTTATATGATGCCGAACAGACCGCCGAACTGTTTTGTATGATTGTTAATAAATGGAACCGTCTTGAAGCGCTTGA
>CAIQND010000840.1 GCA_903873045.1 uncultured Methylococcaceae bacterium
AGCCATTTATGTAGCGCGAGGACTTGATCCGTTTCTGGCCGAACAAGTTGCCGAACAATTGATGAATCATGATGCCTTGGGTGCGCACGCCCGTGATGAGTTGGGTATTTCTGCAACAGGCACAGCACGCCCGATTCAAGCCGCACTGACTTCGGCAACCACTTTCGCTATTGGCGCAGTGTTGCCACTATTAATTGTCCTGTTTGCCCCTGAGCCAAACTTAATCGTTTTTGTGTCATCCGCTTCCTTGCTGTTTCTTGCCTTATTGGGTACTTTAGCGGCTTATACCGGCGGCTCCGGTATTATTAAAAGTGCTTTCCGGGTAACCTTCTGGGGCGCGTTGGCGATGGGTTTAACTGCGGGTGTCGGTTCTGTTTTTGGAACCGTTGTGTAAAATAGCCAAGCCGGATAGAAATTATGTGCCCAAAGAATTGATCTCCAACCAAGCGATTGTTAAAGTTATTGCCGCCGTTGATCGAATGTTTTATTAACACACAGGAAAAAACGATGAAGTCAATTGACAAAGCTATCAAGGTATTTGATGCGCATTATCAGCGTGTTGGCCTATTTGTCGGCTAAACCTGATGTAAAAGTTTTTAAGGCATCCGACTATATCCTCCCATTGTTACCTCTTGATTAATTGATTTCACCCTATAACCCTTGATCACATTAAGTTTAATTAAATGAAATTTCTCGATATAAAAACAGACTTTGCTTTTAAAAAAGTCTTTGGCAGTGCCGATTCAAAAGATCTACTGATCAGCTTTTTAAATTCAGTGATAGAGTTTGATAGCCAGCAAACAATAACCGATTTAACCATCGTTGATCCCTACAACATCCCTTTATTAAAGGGGATGAAAGACACCTTCGTCGATGTTAAAGCAGAGCTGAGTGACAACACGCGTGTCATTATAGAAATGCAGGTGTTGAATCATGAGGGCTTGGAGAAGAGAATTCTGTATAATGCCGCAAAAAACTACTCCATACAGTTAAAAAAAGGTGATGCTTACCACTTGCTTAATCCAGTCATTGCCTTAACGATCACCGACTTTACCTTATTTAAAAACAGTGATGAACTCATTAACCGGTTTAAATTACTCGCAAAAAAGCGTTTCATTCAATACAGTGACGATATCGAACTGATTTTTATCGAATTGCCAAAATTCAATAAAACCGAACCAGAACTGGCCAGCATTCAGGATAAATGGCTGTATTTTATTAAAAATGCAGGCAACCTGGATTACATTCCTAAAAATCTTAATCAAGAGCTGGAAAAAGCCTTTAATATCGCTAACGAAGCTAATCTTAGTGAAGAAGAGTTAGAGCTTCAGCATAAAAAGAGGGACTGGATTTATATTCAAAAAAGCTCAATCGAATTTGCGACAAAGACGGGTCTGCAACAAGGATTAGAACAAGGATTGGAGCAAGGTGAATGGAAGGAAAAAATGAAAATTATAGAAAATGCCGACCGAATAGGCTTGCCCATGCAAACTATTATGGAGCTAACAGGACTTGATGAGGAAAAAATCAGGTCATTGCTGCCAAAAAAGAGTTGAGCAACTGATCATAAAAAATTGAACGCCATGGTTAACAGTCAGTTACGTAAATCAATCAAGACTGTACTTTTTTTAGAAAGTAGTTATCAGGCTATAAAAACGCGTTATCTTGCGATACAAGATAGCGCATTATTTTAACCAGTTTAAATTATTACAGTCACAATAAATGCGCCTAACCCCACAACAACTATCCGCCATACGTACCACAGCGACCGAAACCTTTGGTG
>CAIQND010000841.1 GCA_903873045.1 uncultured Methylococcaceae bacterium
AGCAAAAGCAAAGGCCACGGAAAAACCGACATACCCCATATACAGCATGGGCGGATGGATGGCCAAACCGGGATCTTGTAATAAAGGATTTAAGTCCCGTCCTTCCAAAGGCGCAGGAAAAAGACGCTCAAACGGATTGGAAGTCAGCAATAAAAACAGGATGAAGCCGATGGATACCAGCCCCATGACACCCAACACTCGGGCCAAGGTAGCATCTGGAATGCTTTTGCTAAATTGCGCGACCAAACCGGTCCATATCGTAAGTACCAACCCCCACAATAATAATGAACCTTCATGTGCACCCCATACGCCTGAAATTAAATACAGGACAGGCAATGAAGTATTGGAATTGGTGGCGATGTATTTGACCGAAAAATCATGCGTCAAACAACTATAAGTCAGGCACCCGTAAGATAAGGCCATAAACAATAGCTGTGCAAACGCGGCTGGCCTGGCAACGGCAACCCACCCCGCCTGACTGCGAAACGCGCCAATAATCGGCAAAGTGCCTAGCACCAGAGCCATACACAAAGCGAGTATCAGTGAAAAATGTCCCAGTTCTGCAATCATTGTTGTTGACCCTTAAGCTCTCTATCCATAACTATATTTTCAATTTTCTTCACGTTTAATTTTAACTGGCTCGATCACTTATCTGCATAAGCTTGGCTTGAGTGCTTTCAAGAATAAAATCCCTTAAAAAAATACTGGCTTTTAATATTTCGACACCGATTAATTCACCATCAGCATTAAGCTCAGCAGTAATATTAGGACTTAATTCAACGCTCGCCATTTCATCTTCATCCGTCATAGCTAAATGAATAACATCTTGCTCCGGAAAATAAGTCATTTTTGGATTATTCATACGTTAATCTGCCTGTAGTTAACCTAAATTTAATTTGCTGTCGTGTAGTTGTATGAACCTAAAAACCGCAGTTTTTCCAGATTTATCAGACATTGTTTTGATACTACGCTTTATTCATCCTTCAAAGACTTAGGCTGGTTTTTTAAGCTGTCTTTGACTTCCGGCGGCATATAATTTTCATCATGTTTGGCTAATACTTCCTCGGCAATAAAAACACCCTGTGTATTTAGCTTGCCATGAGCAACGATACCCTGCCCTTCCCTGAATAAATCCGGCAAAATTCCCGTGTATTCAACAGTCACTTCTTTACTAAAGTCAGTTAACTTAAAGCGCACCATCATTCCGTCACCGGGTCTTTCAACACTGCCTTTAATGACCATACCGCCCAAGCGAAACAAGGTGTCTTTCGGCGCTTTATGATCTACAACATCCGTTGTGGAAAAAAAATACATCAGGTTTTCATTAAAGGACTTTAAAGCAAATGCCGTGGCTATGCTGGCACCCAGCACCATCAAGAGTATAAGCGTTAATCGTTGTTTTCTGGCTGGTTTCATAAAGGCTTACCGTTTTTTCTTTAACGCATTCACAAAAAACTGTTTGCGTTGAATTACCGGAATAATAATGTTCGCAAGCAGAACCACCAAAGTGAGGCCATAAGAAGTCCAAACGTATAAAGCATAGCCCCCCATAGCAAAAAATTCTTGCAGACTCATTGTTTGTTCTCCAACACCATCGCTTTAACCCACTGCGAATTACGCTCCCTTTGGAGCAGTTCGACACGCACCCGCTGTATCAAGGCAATCAGATAATACAGCTTAAATGATAAGGCCATTAACAATAGCGGAATTAACATACTGACATGAATGGACGGTTTATCCATTTTGGTTACCGTAGGACCTTGGTGCAGCGTGTTCCACCACTCAACGGAATAATGAATAACCGGAATATTAACCACACCGACCAGCGCCAATATAGCCACCGCTTTAGAGGC
>CAIQND010000842.1 GCA_903873045.1 uncultured Methylococcaceae bacterium
ACAGCGCTGGTATTTTAAAGACGGCGTAACAGAAATCAGTGCGCTGAAAGTATGGCAAGATTGCAGCCATTATCTTTATTTGCCGCGCTTGGTTAGGGATGAAGTTTTTAAAAGTGCCATCAATCTGGGGTTGCACTCACAAGATTTTTTCGGCTTTGCCAGTGGCAAAAGTGACGACAAATATCTGGGTTTTATTTTCGGAGGCAGCGCCAGCATTATTCTGGATGAATCATCACTACTGATTGCCCGTGATACCGCTGTTGCCTACCAAGCGAGTTTAAAGCCGATAATATCGGTTATTACCGGCGGTGATGACGATGATACTGATACAATCGATGGCACCACACCACCGGTTATTGTTCCCCCTATTATCATTAATCCACCCGTAACGGCCACAGCCAAAAAACATTTCTATGGCACCATTAGCCTTGATCCGATCAAAGCCAAAATAGACTTTGCCACCATTGTCGATGAAGTCATTGAACAATTTACCTCCAAATTGGGCGTGGATGTGAAAATTTCAATCGAGATTCAAGCAACCTCAACCAGAGATGGTTTTGATGAAGCCATGCAACGGTCAATCAAGGAAAACTGTAACGTCTTGAAGTTTGGTAATTCGGAATTTGAAGAAGATTAATTAACAAGGAGAATAAGCATGGGATCAAAGTTCACCGGTAGTTATGAAGAGATACAAAACCTAATGCACACGCTCTTTTAGTATTGAGTTTGGCACCTTATACCTATTTTATGTATTTGCTTGTTATAATGGCCGAAGTTTTGTAACCGTATCAATTCTGATCGAGAGATTTCATGATTCAAGGTAGTATCGTAGCGTTAGTCACACCGATGTATGAAAGCGGTGCAGTGGACAAGGAAAGTCTAAAAAAATTAGTTGAGTATCATATTAATCAAGGCACCGATGCCGTGGTTGCGGTAGGTACAACGGGGGAGTCTGCAACTCTGGACGAAGACGAACACTGTGACATGATTAAATCAGTTGTTGACTATGTCGGCGGTAGAATTCCGGTGATTGCCGGAACGGGGGCAAACTCAACCACGGAAGCCATTTCGCTAACGCGTAAAGCCAAACAAGCCGGAGCTGATGCCTGTCTGATTGTGACACCCTATTATAATAAACCGACCCAGGAAGGTTTGTATCTGCATCATAAAGCTATTGCAGAAGCGGTTGATATACCACAGATTTTATACAATGTGCCGGGGCGAACCGCCTGCGATATGTTACCGGAAACCGTCGGTCGCTTGTCCCATATTCCCCATATTGTCGGGGTTAAAGAAGCCACCGGTGACTTGTCCAGAGTCCAAATAATACGTGATTTAACCGGCGATGATTTTGCAATTTATACCGGTGATGACGCGACCAGCCTTGAATTTTGTTTGTTGGGCGGTAACGGCACCATTACCGTCACTGGTAACGTTGCTCCGCGTCTGGTGCATGAAATGATTAAGGCCGCCATGGCGGGTGATAAAGAGACCGCTTTGGAAATAGATAAAAAATTGGCCGACTTACATGAATATTTGTTTATTCAATCCAACCCGATTCCGGTTAAATGGGCGGTTGCTGAAATGGGCTTGATGGAAAAAGGTATTCGCTTGCCTTTAACCTGGCTTACGGAAGATTGTTTTGCGGTAGTGCGTGCCGCCATGCACAAGGCTGAAGTTATTTAATGAATATTAAAACGGGTTTGCTTATCATTGCTGCAACGGCACTGCTTAATGTGTCGGGATGTAGCTATGTTAAAACTTTATTTCCGGATAAAGAAAAAGACTATCAGTACACTACTGAAATTCCACTGCTTATTTTGCCTGAGGATTTGAAGAAAAGTCATATCCCCAGTTTGACTACCGCGACACCATCGGCAGCGCCCATTAGTAGCAATACAACTGCGCCGGTTGAAGAAACGGCAGCCACAGCACCGGCAACAAACGAATCGCCTGCACCCGCTAGCACAACAGAAATAGAACCGGCACTACCCAACATAGCTATTACGGTTGAGCGTATTAAAGTGACTGAGGCCGAAAATCGATTGCGTATTAATGTGCCTTTTATCAATGCTTGGCGCATGGTCAATAAAGCCTTAAGCCGAAAAGCCCTTGAAGTCACCGAACGCAATCAGGAAGCAAAGCAGTTTACCGTTCAATATGACCCGGATGAGCAAACACCCAAAGACGAATCCTACTGGGACGAAGTGGTGTTTATGTTCAAGGGCATTCAAAGTAATGAACAAACCTATCTGTTAAAGCTGGAAGAAAATAATCAACAGACTGATATAACGGTCACTGATAAAGACCAGCAACTATTGTCTGATGCCGCCAGCGTTAAATTACTGACCCTTTTGGAAAATACCATTAAAGCCGATTTAGCCAATAAATAACTTAACTTTATCAGGGTGGGTTAGCGTAGCGACCCAACCCAACAACCGCAACCGCTTGTATCGGGTTGCGTTGCTCTAATCTGAACTTACCTTTATTGTTTTCACATGTTAAAAATCCCTGGAACCTCTGCATTATCTGACTTTCGTGTACAAAGACTACTGTCTGAATTACAGACTATAGAGCCTAATATAACAACCGTTTCGGCACGCTTTATTCACTTTGTCGATGTTGAACAGGCTCTGGATGATAACCAATCCGCACTCTTAAACCAGTTATTGGCTTATGGTTCCGTGCCACCGGCAAGCACTCAAGATGAGGCTGAAGTCCTTCTGGTCGTTC
>CAIQND010000843.1 GCA_903873045.1 uncultured Methylococcaceae bacterium
GTTCCAGATAAGACAGTGAAATAGTTTGACGGGCAGCAATATCAGTTAATGTCACCGGTTTAAGTTGGCTGTGAAAAGCCAAGTCAAGCATTGCCGTTACCGCATAACGGCCTTTAGTAGTTAAGCGCACAATAGAATCCCCAAGAAAAATAAGTATATTACCATAACTATACTCTTAACCCACCAAAATAGTCAGCTTTTATCCTGTTTAATAGTTAAGGTATTTTGGGTTACCTGCACTCACTGCAACTCATAAATACGCCTTGATGATTAACGACAACATGCCGCCCAGTAATAATCCCATCATCCATTTTAAAACCGCTAAATCAATTTTAACGGGCGATAGTTCTTGTTGAAACTTTAGATCCAGATAATCGCGGGTGACTAATTGTTCTTGTGCATCCGCTATAACCCGGATAAAAGCATCCGCGTGTTCTTGTGAAACCCCCACGGATTTTAGTTTAACAACCGCTTCTTGGGTGTCGAAGGTGATGGTGCTCATAATTTTTTCTCCAGATGTTTGATGGTTGCGTTTGCTTCGGCAAGGGTAAGAAATCCATCATCGGTAACATAACCAAAACGGTTTACGAAGATGTCTTGGATTTTATCCAAAACAAGCCATACCTCGTTTTCTAATAAAAAGTTCATATCGTGTTTTCATTTCATGCTCTCTTGCAAAGCATAGGTATCTGCACAACCCGCTCTCCCTGCCGGAATGACGGCTATGATTTGTGTAGATAGCGATGCCTGTAAAGCAAGGGTGTCTGGTGTTAAAGTCATTAGCTGCGGATGACTAAAGATTATTCATTTTCTTTGATTATCTTGAGACATTCTTAAAATACCCCTGAGTATGTCTAGCTCTTTAATATCCAGTTGTACGCGATTATAAATTCGCCGCAAGCGACGCATGATAGATTTTGATTTATCAGGATGCATAAAGCCAATATCTGTTAATGCCTCGTATAAATGCGTGTAAAAAGATTCCATTTGTGTGGCGGTAGCTTTGGGGATTTTGCCTCTGTCGCCAATAACGATGGCTTCTTGCTGGCCGGCGGCGACAAATAACTCATAACAAACGACTTGCACGGCGGCCGCTATGTTTAAAGAGCTATATTCGCTGTTGCAGGGAATACGCAGCAGAAAATGACATAAATCCAATTCATGATTTTTTAACCCTGAATTTTCGCGGCCAAAAATAATAGCAACTTGATTGCCGGGTTCAGCAATCGCAACTTTATCAGCGCATTCTCGGGGTGTCATTTCAGGCCAGCTAATGGTTCTGCATCGTGCGCTGGCACCTATGACCATCTGGCAGTCAGCAATGGCTTCTTGCAGGCTATGACAGACGGTGGCCTTGGCTAAAATATCATCCGCACCTGATGCTCTTGATGTTGCGTCGGCACTGGGAAATGTTTTAGGCGAAACCAGCCAGAGATTAGCCAGATTCATGTTTTTCATGGCGCGGGCAACCGCTCCAATATTGCCTGGATGCGTTGTTTCGACCAGAACAATTTTTATATGTGACAGCAACGGAGTCATCCTTTGTTAAAAATAAGCCAAGTTTACCAAAAGATTTGCTATCATTGTGCTTTTATCTGCTCATTGTAAATTCCGCCTATGCAACCCATGTTAAATATTGCCGTCCGTGCCGCTAGAAGCGCAGGCGACTTAATCCTTCGTTCAGCCGAGAATGTTGGCCGCCTGCACGTCGACGAAAAAGGTAAAAATGATTATGCCAGTGAGGTTGACCGTATGGCCGAGCGGGAAATTATTAGCATCATCAAGGCAGCTTATCCTGAACACGCCATTTTGGCAGAAGAAAGTGGGGAACATCAAGGTAATGACTTTGTCTGGGTGATAGATCCGCTGGATGGCACTACTAATTACTTGCATGGATTTCCTCAATACGCGGTTTCCATTGCCTTAAAGCATAAAGGCAAGTTGGAAGTCGGGGTCGTTTACGATCCTTTGCGTGATGAATTATTCACAGCCAAACGTGGCGGTGGCGCTATGTTAAATAATCGTCGCCTGAGAGTAACCAATCAAAACAGCTTAAAAGGCGCGTTACTGGGAACGGGGTTTCCTTTTAAAACCGATAAACATCTTGATGCTTATCTGGGCATGTTTCGGTCATTAACGACTGAGTGTGCAGGGATTCGCCGTGCTGGTGCCGCTGCGCTTGATTTGGCGTATGTTGCCGCTGGTCGATTGGATGGTTTTTGGGAGATCGGTGTCATGGAATGGGATATGGCGGCCGGCATTTTGCTAATAAAAGAAGCAGGCGGCGTTATCACCGATTTTTCTTTTAATGACAAGTACCTGGAATCAGGCAATGTCATTGCCGGTAGTCCAAAAATGCACCAGCTCATGTATCAACTTATTGAACCCCACGTGACTAATAATTTGAAATAAGCTTTCTAAAGCATCAACTATATTAAACAATGTCCACGAAAGACACGAAAAGCACGAAATATATCAAAAAGATGCCTCGACAAACATTAAAGTAATAATTTAGCCCCCCCTTTGAAAAAGAGGGATTAGGGCGATTTTATTAGATAAATCCCCCTTTTTCAAAGGGGGGGGATAACTACACATTAAAAACAGCTCTTTGTATAAAGCTAAAGCTGCTGTCAGCTACCAACTAACCAATTCTTTTTTCTCGTGTCTTTCGTGAGCTATCCTTTACTTTGAATAAGACTTAAAACAACTCCAATGCCAGCATGATGGCATCTTCGCGGCCATTTTCGGCTGGGTAATAGCCTTTTCTAATGCCTATTTCATTAAAGCCTATGTCTTCATAGAGCGCGATAGCGGCTGTATTGGTGGGTCTCACTTCCAGAAAAATGGTTTCTGCCCGTCCACGGGCAAATTCGATCAAGTGTTCGAGCATTTTACGACCGATACCTTGTTTCTGCTCGGTCGGGTCTACTGAAATATTAAGTATATGAGCCTCACCAACCGCCATTGAGAGCAAGCTATAGCCCAATACTTTTCCGTCTAATTCACATACCCAGCAACTATAACCCGCTTTAAAACAGTCGGTAAAAATGTCTTCTTCCCAGGGAAAGTGATAGTTTTTTCTTTCTATCTCCAGCACGCTCGGCAAATCCGCATGCGTCATTATTCGCAGGCGCAGCAAATCTTTTTTAGTCACAGAGTCAGGAAACACCTTGGCATAGAATTCCTTATCGGCATCATAAATCACCAAGTTTTTTATTTTGTCCATTAAGCCCCGCATAATTAACCTTCGTTATTTTTAAATGTGTGTATCGCGTATTTTAAATCCAGCCAGGCTTCGCGCTTTTTGGGCAAAAATCGTAGCAAATACGCAGGATGATAAATGACAACAACGGGCGTGTCGTTAAAGGTATGTATTTTACCTCTCAGGCCGGACAAGGGTTCGTCTGTTTTTAACAGGGTTTGTGCGGCAACCCGCCCTAGCGCGACAATGATTTTGGGTTTAATTAATTGCTGTTGGCGCTGGAGATAAGCGTAGCAACTTTCAACTTCATTGACATGCGGGTCACGGTTATCAGGCGGGTTGCACTTTAGCACATTGGTCATAAAGACCTCTTCCCGGGTCAGACCGATTGCTCGTAACATTTCTGTCAACAACAATCCTGCGCTACCCACAAAGGGCAGACCTTGCTCGTCTTCCTGTTGTCCTGGCGCTTCTCCGACCAGCATCCAGTCAGCTTGTTGGTTTCCCGAGCCAAACACCGTTTTTGATCGGGTTTCACACAAGCCGCATTTTGTACAGTCAGCAACATCGGCTTTCAGCACATCCCAGTTATCGGTCGTTGACACCCTTGTCTCTGCTTCAGTATGTTCAATAATGGGTTCTTCAAATGCCAGCGGTTGCCCAGCAGGCATTGATGTTCTGGGAAGCCAGACATCAATCCCCATAGCCTCCAGATATTGCAGGCGCAGCGTGTTATCCAAAATTAATCTCCAGATTGACAACGTATATAGCCGTAAGGGCGATTGCTATCAATTTAACATGGGACAGACCTGACTGGCTTTATAAACCTGTCAGGTCTAACATCGGTATTTTGTTCTGACTAAAGTAGGTAGCCAAGGTGATTGTCGAGTAGCCTTTCACCTTTCCTCTCAATTAAACATCCCCTTTCTGCGGATGTCTGCGTTGATCGGGGCTATGCAGTTTGTTTACGGCATTGATATAGGCTTTGGCTGAAGCGATAACAATATCGGTATCAGCCCCCAAGCCATTAACCATCCGGCCTTCTTTTTCAAGGCGAACAGTCACTTCACCTTGGGCATCGGTGCCATTGGTGATGTTGTTAACCGAATAAAGCTCTAAAGTGGCCTTGGAGTTCACCAGTTTTTCAATGGCTCTTAAGCTGGCATCCACTGCGCCACCGCCATTAGAGCTGCCGGTCACTTCTTTATTGTCGACGCGCAGGGTTACTTTTGCGTTAGGTATTTCACCGGTCTCGGAACAGACCTTTAAAGCGATAAGTTTGACATATTCATCTTCTGATTCAAAACCGGCTTCTGAAATCAGCGCCTGTAAATCCTCGTCGAAAATTTCGTGTTTTTTATCAGCCAGTTGCTTAAATCTTGAAAAAGCCTCATTTAACTCTTCTTCCGAGGTAAACTCAAAGCCCAGTTCAGTGATTCGGCTTTTAAAAGCATTTCTGCCGGAGTGCTTGCCCAATACCATACGATTAGCGGCCCAGCCGACATCCTCAGCCCGCATGATTTCGTAAGTTTCGCGGCTTTTTAATACGCCATCTTGATGAATGCCGGCTTCATGAGCAAAGGCATTGGCACCCACGATAGCTTTGTTGGGTTGCACAGGAAAGCCGGTGATGGAAGAAACCAGTTTTGAACAGGTCAAAATTTCACGGGTATCAATTCCCGTTTGACAGTTGAACACATCATGACGGGTACGAACCGCCATTACCACTTCTTCCAGAGAGGCATTGCCGGCACGTTCTCCCAAGCCATTAATCGTACATTCAACTTGGCGGGCACCGTTCATCACTGCCGATAAAGAATTGGCCACAGCCAGCCCCAGATCATTATGGCAATGCACGGAAAAAATCGCTTTATCTGAATTAGGGATACGCTGAATCAAATTGGCAATGGTCGCGCCAAATTGTTGGGGGACGCTATAACCCACCGTATCCGGTATATTCAGCGTGGTGGCACCCGCATTAATAACCGCTTCCAGTATCCGGCACAAAAAGTCCTCGTCAGAGCGTCCGGCATCTTCAGGTGAAAACTCGACATCATCGGTATATTGACGGGCGCGTTTAACGGCTTTAACGGCATACTCAATCACTTGCTCCGGCGACATTTGCAATTTCATTTGCATGTGTATGGGCGACGTGGCAATAAACGTATGTATCCGTGAGCGACTGGCACCTTTAAGCGCCGCTCCTGCGCTATCAATATCTTTATCCAAAGCTCTGGCAAGGCCACAGACGATGCTGTCTTTTATGACATTGGCAACGGCTTGAACGGATTCAAAATCACCGGGACTGGCCGCAGGAAAACCCGCTTCTATTACGTCAACTTTTAAACGTTCCAGTGCTTTTGCAATCCTGACTTTTTCATCGCGGGTCATGGAGGCACCGGGGCTTTGTTCGCCATCGCGCAAGGTCGTATCAAATATAATTAATTTGTCTTTCATAAAAACTCAATTTATAGAGAGGTATCAACGGTTAAGTTGATATAACTGATAAGGTGGGGTTTAGCTAATAAATGAACAGAATAGATGCCCATCAGGGCAGGAATCTTAAAGAGAGGCATAAGCACGCGCACAAATCTGCTTTGGCAGTTATTGTGCCGGCACAGGTATTTTTAAAAGGCGTGGTGTATTGAATCATCATATTAACGACTATACGCGAATGATAATATGCCCTCAAGCAGAGTTTACGGTTTACGTCCATGCAATCTGCGCCTACGCATGACCAGGGTAACAACCGGCCCTGAAATCGCATAAGCCAGGAATATAAAAAACAGCATGGTTTGCGGTTGCGCCATGATAAAACCGATGCCCAACATAACGGTAATCGCTACAAAAAAGGGCACTTTACCTTTTAAATCGATTTCTTTAAAGCTGGAATACCTGAAATTACTCACCATTAACAGGCCGGTACTGATGGTTAACGCTATCCCGATATATTTAAAAATTTCAACAGGATAATCATGTTCCAGCGAAAGCCAGATAAAGCCGGCAAGAATAGCCGCCGCCGCCGGACTGGGTAAACCCTGAAAATAACGTTTGTCCGCCGAGGTTAATTGCGTATTAAAGCGGGCCAGTCTTAACGCTCCACCTGCCATGTGGACGAAAGCGGCAAAAAGACCTAATTTGCCCAGACTGGAAAATGACCACAAATACATCACTAGGGCAGGGGCGGCACCAAACGAAACCATATCCGACAAGCTATCGTATTGAGCGCCAAATTCGCTTTGGGTATTGGTTAAACGGGCCACTCGGCCATCCAGCCCGTCCAGAATCATCGCTACAAAAATGGAAATGGCAGCCGTTTCGAAACGCCCACCCATCGCCGAAGTAATGGCATAGAAACCGGCAAACAAGGCACCGGTAGTAAACAAGTTAGGTAATAAGTAAATGCCACGACGGCGTATGGAGCGGTTTTCTGGAGTCATACGTCAATTAATCCTAAAATGTTATAGACAATAAAAACTTAAAGCCCAATTATACAATGAGCCTGTAAGCGGCACCTATTGTTTCACGTTTTATAGGTCGATTTGTTGCTCAGGCAGGTTAGGGGTAACAACTTCAACCGGCATCATCATATTGCCAAAATAATCCAGGTTTTGAATAAGTGCAAATTTCTTGGGTTTATCAATAGCCAAACGGGTAAAGATGGTTTTTAAGTTCATTTGCTTAAGGTGCTCAGTCGATCCATATTTTAGCGCGAACATTTTGTTCTTCTTGCCGGGCGGATAAATAGCCATAAGTTTGTTTATCTTGACATTAATTTGTTCTTGCGCTTCCTTTAATAAACCGCTGATGTCTTTATTTAACCCTGAAGCCGCAATTTCAGCATTTGGAGCAGGTTTTTTTTCAAACGTTTGCAGGGCTTGTGATTGCTTGCGAATAGCCGCCAATTTTTTACTTTGGCTTAACGGCACCAATAAACGGCTTTCTGAAGCCGTAGCGTGGCCAATGACAGCGGATTTTTTTGGCTTATTGAATACGGGTTCTGACAATTTTACTCTGCCTTATCATGGGATCATTTATTATTCGTAATTATTCACCTCCCCCTTTGAAAAAGGGGGAGGGCAAAGCCAGGGGGATTTATCTAATAAAATCTCCCCTAACCCCTCTTTTTCAAAGAGGTACTGAATAACCACTATTATTCTGTTTGACAGTCAAGGGTAAGTGCCGTCAACGCCTCGCCTTTAAAACAAACACCTTCCCAACTGTATTTCATAAAATTTCTGATATTTTGGTGGCCTGTGCCTTGTGGGTCATTTAAAACGTCCAGGCGATAATAATCACCAAACAGGTTTAATGTTTGTTGCTGATCAAGATCGTGGATTTTGGCAAAAGCAAAAATTTTACAAGAACCTTCGTTGGTTCCGGCTTGATTAATTAATGTGTGTTCATTAAGTCCATTGCTAAATTCAGTGGCTTGGTAATGATAGTTTTCGGTAATGACCGTCATGGTTTCATCAAAACTGACAGCGACCAAGGCGTTTATTTTTTCAAGGAACGA
>CAIQND010000844.1 GCA_903873045.1 uncultured Methylococcaceae bacterium
ACGGCTCCCTACAACAAATTTAACCAGCTTACCCAGCATGTTTTTTTCCGGTGTGAATTTAGTAAATGATTGAATCAAAACGTTCGATTATATACCGTCTACTAGTTTAGATATAGATAAAAACCGACATTTGTCTATTTGGCCCTAACAAAGCCCTGTTAAAACCATTATTTTGGCATAAAGTAATATTTGGGATGAATGATGCATAATTCAAGTAAGCATCCCAAACAAAAAACATTTTTACAATTTAGACGATTTTTACTCTGTAAAAAATCAGAGGCAATTAATACCCGTTAAGATGGCTCCTAACGTCCTTAAAACCCGGATTAGAATACCAGGCAGAGGGCGACGAGAGGTGCTATATTCAAAAGGATAAGCCCAATCTTATAGAATGCCATGCCGGCATAGTGGAGCGCATCAAAGTTTTCTCTTGAGATGCAAAACCATCGACTATGAAGACGATACAGCCAGTCGTGAAAAAAAATGAACACGCAAAACCAGATTAAAAGCATCACATAATTAAAGGCAAGATTGTAAAGCAAAAGCACTTTAATAATATCTGGACTCATGGCAACACCTCGCATTTTAAAAATTGTGATTAGGTGGATTTTTTAAATACCCTCCCCTTCCCGCTTTGCTTCATTCGCACTATCGACTACCTAACGCACACCTTCATCTCTAGGGCTGGCGTCTCTTATTGAGCGCGTTAATTCTGCTCGTTGCCTGTCAAGCACCAGCCATTCAATTTCCCGGCGTAAATGCTCATCTTTACTCTTGGTGGCTTCTGCACGCAACTCCACCTCTTTAATTTCGGCCTCCAAGCGCATTTGATGCAGGCGGTTTTCATGCTCTATTTTTACAGCTTCCAATCTTTCCTGTCTTTTCTGCCGCTCCAGTTGATGGGCTTCCTGCTCCTTAAGTTCGGCTTCCAGCTCCAGCTGTTTTAAGCGTTGCTCCTGCTCTTTGCCTTGCAGCCATTGAAGCCGCTCTTGTTCATATTCCCGGGTTTCCGAGTCCCTTTGCAATTCTTTCAAAACGCGTTGATGCTCCAGTCGCTGAGCTTGTTTTTGCAGATCCATTTGTTGTTGGCGAATTTGCAGATCTTTTTGATACTGGATTTCTGCGGCCAACTCAATTTCTTTTAACTGCAACTCATGGTTGGTTTTTTCCATCTGCAAGCGCATTTCTATCGCATGTTGCTCAATGCGATGCGCCTCTTGTTCCTCCAATTGTCTCTTGATTGCTTCCGCTTCCAGCTTTTGCTTTTGTCGCTGGATTTCATCTTCCTGATTAATGGCTTCCAGCTGCTTTTGTTTATGCTCCAATCGCAACAATTCCAGCTCCAGTTGCTGAGTCTGTTTCTGCCGATCCAGTTGTTGTTGGCTAATTTGCAGGTCTTTTTGATACTGGATTTCTGCTACCAACTCAATTTCTTTTAACTGCAACTCATGGTTGGTTTTTTCCACCTGCAAGCGCATTTCTATCGCATGTTGCTCAACGTAATGCGCCTCTTGCTCTTCCAATTGTCGCTTGAGTGCTTCCGCTTCCAGTTTTTGCTTTTGTCGTTGAATGCCATCTTCCTGTTTAATGGCTTCTAACTGCTTTTGTTTATGCTCCAAACGCAACCATTCCAACTCATCCTCCTGCCGAAACAATTCCTGCGCTTGTTTCTCACGAAATTCAAAGTTTTTTTTCATCACATTGAGATAAACGGCTTCCTGAGTAAAGCGGCCATCCAGCTTTTCGTCGTCGCTAAGCTCTTCAAAAACCGAGGTTAATTCACAAACCGCTCGACACTGGATATGCTTTAAAATTAAGGTCTCATTAATGACACTTTCAATCTGCCGTTCCATGTCCACCAAACCGGTTTGTACCCACGCGCCATCTTTTAGATAACTTAATTCGGCATTCACAATGTCCTTTATAACACTTTCGTAACTGACTTTTATCTGCTGATTAACGGCTGGCAAAGCATCCAAATTTCTTTCTATATAATTGATGGTCGGTTGGAAATGAATTTGTAACTGCGTGGTAAGCGTACAAAATCCACCATAAAGCCTCGTATTGATCGTCAAATCCCAATTTTCTATGGGCAATGAATAAACACAATGATAAAAACGCGGAATAAAGTGTTGAGGCCGCTCAAACAACTTGTGATAAAAGCCCAACGAGGAAATAACAACCCGTCTTTCGGCATCAAAGCCGGGATACCAAAACAATTGACTGGATTCCAAGGCATTATTTTCGCCTGACAACCACGCATCCAAGGGCGATAAACTATTATTCATAAGCCACCTGATTCTTGTCTGCTTGCGCGGTCGCCAGAGACTGCGCTTTGATGACTCTAAGCTGCGCCGCCATCCGTTCGGCAACCAGTGGGTAAAGATTGGGCGCAAACTCTACCGATTTATCATCAATTTTACGCAAAAAACCACGGCTCAATAAAAATCCGACGGCAAACATGCGCGACAAATCAGAATAACGTCTGGCACGTTCAATATCCGATTTTTCAATGATCATTTCAAGTTCATCATTGTCATTGATTCTAAACTGGGTAAACTGCCGAATACATTCAAACGCCAACTCTTGTTCTTGTTCTGAAAGCGGCCCCGGTGCCGTGCTTTCCAGTCGATAAGACAATAAAAAAGTAAAAAAATCGACCATGGCCGCACAGGAAAAAGCAAACAAGGAAAAGTCATTCCACATGGCAAAGGACGGCGTTACGCCCTGAACAAACTGGGCATAAGTCATTAATATCGGTGCCTGGGGAACGGTATGTCCGGCATTGGTAGCAAGTTGATTAAACTTAAGCTGCACTTCCTGCAACCCGACCAACGCCTTTTGAAAGTTATTTTCAGTATCAACCGTCAAGTGGTTCAGACTGGTTTGTAGCGTACGTATATGCTCATCCAGCAGATGAAACTCTTTGTCCAACTGTTCAAATTCCGTCTTTTTAGCTTGATAGCGTTGATTATAATGCTTCCAGAAAAGCCCTTCTCCGACTATGTTTCTATTAGCAGGGGGAATTTGTGCATGTGTTCCAAAATAAGCTTGGGTCACATCAACGGTCGCTTTATCCAACTCACTGTTTTGTTGCTTTAAAATATCGCTTTTGGTTAGCAAAATTGCAGCCAGATAAGTGTCCACATCCTTACGCATCTCGTTGATTCGGTTTATGCGTATAGTTTCACTTTGAGAAACCTCATAAAACTTGAAATACGAAAAAGTAATGGACGCAGTGATAGCGACCAG
>CAIQND010000845.1 GCA_903873045.1 uncultured Methylococcaceae bacterium
CATTAGTTGTCATTGTTGACAGGAATTATACGTTAAGCGTCTAAATCAAACCACTTTCAGGCAACAATTATTTTTGCATCAAGCTGTAACTTCTTCAGTCTTTGCCAAAACACCGACACGGTAAAACCGGCGATTTACCAAATTCTTCTTAGCCCCAGGAATTTTTTGCGCTCCCCCTCATTCGACCCACCAAAAAGTGCCCGATTGTAATTGTTCTGACTGTCCGGTCAGAACCTGTTTGCTCTGCTTATGCAACAGGACATACACTTTTTCAGCAGCCTTTTGTTCGTCTTTTCCCCACTGCTCAATGTTAGCGGCACAATAATTTTGGCGCAGGTGCTTTTGGGTCACTTCATTATCTACTTTAGTCAAAGGAAGGTTTTTTTGCCATGAGGCATCCGAATTGCACAATGTTTGCCTGGCTTGTTTACTGGCATCTAAAAATTGCTTGAGCGCTTCTTTATGTTGATCCGCCCAATTTTGTTTGAATACAAAACCCAGATTGGCGACAGATTCTTTAATTCCCAAGCCTTGCAAAATGCTGCGGCCATCCATTAGCGTTCGATAGCCTTCGGCCTCAAGTCTGGCGGCAAAATGCCAATAATTAAGTGCCGCATCAACCCGACCTTGCTTAATTTGCTCATTTATTAAAGCCGGTGTACCGAATACCTTTTCAACGGCGATATCAAGATCAATACCCTGCTGCTTAGCCAGGGTTTGCAGCAATAACCAGTTTTTATCCAGCTCGCCACCGGCGATACCCAAGCGTTTACCTTTAAGATCTTCCAAAGAATGAATTCCGCTGTCACCGGCCACCATCAGCGCACCCGAAATATCCGAATATGGATAAAAGCTAAAATCAGCGCCTTTTTCACGCAAGCCGGATACCCAAATCCAGTCGGAAATGATGATATCCACTGCGCCGGATTGCAAAGCAATCTTACCGGCTTCAGCATTGGCAACAGATTGAATATCGAGCTGAAAATCCATCAACTTTGCTTTCAACTCATCCCGTAAGACTGGCAATTCCCATTCCAAAGTACCCCCCGACTGAACACCGAGATGAATAATGGTTTTTTCTGCCGCAAAGCTGCTGGCAGACAACAATAAACTCAACAGTAAAACTTTACCTTTCATGACAACAATCCTGCTAAAAAACAACTAAAAAACCACCGACAGAAAAACCGGCAAATCAGCTTACTTCCTCTAAACCCGAATAGTAGCTGACTGCAATGGCGACTATCGCCAGTAAGCCTAGCTGCCAGACATAGCTATCAAAGTAAGCGACACAAACGGCTGTAAGACCTAAAAACAGACCTGTAATAATGCCTCGCCAGCCTGTTTGTATACCCTCCAAATAAACCGTTAATGCCAGCACTACCAATACCACTAAATCGCCTTCTTCGTGATAGAGTCTGCCAGTGCGTTGATAGGAATAAATAATAATAACCGCACACAATCCACCAATCCAATGCATCAACGGATGAATAAGCCTCTTGAAATTTACGGCATGGTGTTTATATTGTAAATAATCCGGAGCAATGGCAATAACGGTAAATAAAAGCATCATAATCAACCAAATATCATGGGTTTTATGCTGATAACGATAATCAAGGTAGGCACCGAGTAACGACAAAAGCAAACGCAGTGTAAAAAGATTATGGGGTAATAGTAGATTTTTCTTGTTCATGATCGGGACTCTGAATAAAAACAACGAATGATGGTTTATCAATTTTCCTTGCTGGTTTAAGACCTCGGCCTTTAGGCCGAAAGAAGCCCCCCTACAATAATACGCGCAAGCGATTATTGCTTTATCGGGCGCGGATTGGGGAGGGGATGCAGA
>CAIQND010000846.1 GCA_903873045.1 uncultured Methylococcaceae bacterium
ATAAATATATTATACCATTGATTTATAACGATTATTAAATAATATAAGGTGTTAGCTTGCAGGATTTAGGTTAAATACCAAAAGCAAGGATGAAAACTTTGGCCGTCGCGGAGATCTGGCTAGGCATTTATACCATTTTTTTAATTTTAAAAATAATTTATTTAATGTAATATTATAGTTTTTTTGTTACAGTTTAGTGAAATATGATACCTTTCACTTTTTTGTAAATAATTGATTATAAGAAAATACTACCAACTTAAGCCGGAACAGATAACTTTCTGGGAACGCCGAGTCCCAGCTCGGCACGGGATAATCAAACCGATTACTAACTATTGGTGACTACGCCGAGCTGGGGCTAAGCGCTCCCGGAATCAATAGGCCAGTTTTATTTATCTGTCCCGCTTTAAATTGATAGCCCAAGAAAATAATCGCTGGGCGATAGTTTTTTATAGAAGCATCAAGAAAACACTATATAGTCTTTCAGAAATTAAATTTCCATTCACGTTGTTGTAAGCTGATACAGATAACATCCCTTGAAGGAATGGTATCTGTTAGTATCGAAATTATTTATCTGAAAGTCTATATGCGCGAGATTGCTACCGCTTCTAACTCAGGCTTCAATGGCCGCAAGGGGTCGATGCCTGCCCTTCGCAACCGCTCATGCCAAGTATCCGCTATAAATCAACACACTTTCAAAAGAGGCTTGCACTCACCCCACTTTTTTAAAGTAAGAGGTGAATACATGCCTTATAGCAGCTGTTTTATTTCGGGATAATCATTGATGAGTTGTTGCCGAAATGCTTCAATCGCTTTTTCATCATTGCGTTCAGCTCTTGGAACCGGCACGGTGATTTCACTAATGACCGTCATAGGCGCCGCTGACAAAAAGATAAGCCGATCAGCCAGTGCAATGGCTTCGCGCAGGTCATGGGTTACAAATAACACCGTATGCGGGCGCTCTTGCCACAGCTTTAGCAGCAATTCCCTAACCTGCCTTGCTGTGGGTGCATCCAGCGATACAAAAGGCTCATCCATTAGCAATATCTCGGGTTCAACGGCAAACGCACGGATAATTGAAACTCGTCGACTCATGCCTAATGACAAGCGCTCAGGGTAAACGTGTTGCGACTGAGTCAATTGCATTACTTCCAGCAAGGGATCAATGACCGTTGGCGATTGGTCGCTGGCTAACACTAATTCTATATTTTCCCGCACCGTTCGCCAGGGCAGCAATCGTGGATTCTGAAAAATATAGCCAATTTTGGGATGTGACTGTTGCTGTCCCACCCGAATTTCACCTTTATAATCAGTATCCAGATTGGCAATAATATTTAATAAGGTGGTTTTGCCACAACCGGAAGGCCCCACCAGACAAATAAATTCGCCGGATTTAAGTGAGAGCTTAAGATTTTTAATCGCTGCGTGATGTCCCGCCTGCCCTATCGCCGGATAAGTTTTACTGTGAATGTTAATTTGAATATCGCTCATCGACGCCACCGTAGGGATTTTTTATCCAGCGGTTTCAAAATCAGCAATTCTATCAGTTGAATAACCGCCACAAAAGCTATCGTGTAAGCCAAAATACTGGCAACATCAAACAACTGAAAGAACAAATGCAATTGATAGCCCATGCCGTTACTGCGACCCAACAACTCAACCACCAGAATAATCTTCCAGATTAAAGCCAAACCGGAGCGCGTCGCACCCATCACAAAGGGATGTAATTGCGGCCATATCACATGAACCAGGGTTTTACGCCGACTAAAATTAAAGCAACGCGCCATATCCAGTAAATCCTGATCCAGCGTGCGCGTGCCTTCTCTGATAGTGACGATAACATTGGGTAATTTGTTGATTACAACCGCCACTATGGCGGCAGATTCGATCAGGCCAAACCAGACATAGCACAAGATAATGGTCACCAGCGCAGGCACATTTAAAAAAATAACCAACCAGTTATCAAAGAAAGCATCCAGTTTTTTATTGCGCCCCAGCACAATCCCTATTGCACAACCCAAGAGCATGGCGATAGAAAAACTAACCACCAACCTGAGCAAAGTAACGCCCAAATGAAAAGGCAACTGCCCCGTCACACACGCTTGCCAAAAAACCTTGGCGACCGTTTCCGGTGCGGGTAAGGTATTATTGTTTAAATAAACCGCCAGACCTTGCCAAACCGCTAAAAAAACCAGTAATGACAAGGCGGGCAAAAATTTTCGGGAAAGCCTCAAATCAGTCTACAGACCAAAAAGTACCGGGTTGCAGCTTTTCTGATTGCCCCGTTAACCGGTTATTACTTAACGTGCGCAGCATGGTATAAATACGTGCTGCCGCTTGTTGCTCCTTGTCACCCCATTGCTCAATACCGCCTTCACAATAACGCTGGCGCATGAGGGTTTGAGTGGGGACATCATCGGTATGAAGTAAGGGGATGGTTTTTTTCCAGACCGAATCAGACGTACATAACTGATTTTTAGCCTGCTTGCTGGCTTTAAAAAAATTGTTGATGGCCTGCTGATGGCTTTCTGCCCAGCTTTGCTTAAACACATAACCGATGCTGGGCACATTTTCTGTGATACCCAAGCCTTTTAAAATGCCCCTGCCATCACTAATTTGTCGGTAACCCTGCGCTTCAAGCCGGGCTGCAAAGTGCCAGTAGGTCAGTACTGCATCCACACGATTTTGTTTGATTTGTTCATTGATTAAAGGCGGCGCTCCAAAGGTTTTTTCAACCGAAGCATTTAAATCCAACGACTCTTTTTGTGCCAAGGCCTGTAACAATAACCAGTTTTTATCCAGTTCGCCACCGGCAATACCCAAACGTTTACCTTTAAGATCAGCGATGGAATGGATAGGGCTTTTATCTGCCACCACCAACGCGCCCGAGGTATTTGAATAAGGATAAAAAGTAAAATCAGCACCCGTCGCACGCGGACTGGAAACCCAAATCCAGTCAGAAACAATCATATCGACAGCTCCCGATTGCAGGGCAATTTTGCCTGCTTCTGCATTGGCAACCGGCTGAATTTGCAACTCAAAATCCGCTGATTTGACTTGTGGATTATCCTGTAAAGCCTGCAACTCCCATTCAAGGGTTCCGGAAGCCTGAACGCCAATACGTATCGTGGTTTTTTCCGCTGCAAAACTACTGCCCGACACCCATAAACAAAAACCTATAAAAAAGACTGTAAACTTCATAAAAGCTATCTCAATGACAGACGTTAAAAGCCGTCTATTCTATAGGGTTCGTGTAAAAATGTTTGTAATATTATAATGGCGCTTCAAACGTGGGCTTTTATCAATCACCGGACAAGTGATTTTTAACATAAACAGTTGGATTGGCTTAGGAACGTAAATGAAACAACTTGACCGTTTATATCCCCTCACCCCAACCCTCTCCCAGTGGGAGAGGGAGCAAGATGCCCAAGTTATTTCATACACATTCCTTAGTTATTTATGCTCTAAACCTAACCGGCAACACAATAATTTGATGGTATGGGATAATGTTCATTTGCCCACCATTATCAATTATCAAGACCCATGCAACTCTCTACGCAACGCTTACTCACGCGAGCAACCTGGCTCAAAGTTCATCTTTACCTCGCCTTAAGCGTTGGCTTTTTTTTCGCATTGATGGGGCTTTCCGGGAGTATCAGCATTTACCGCGAAGAACTGGATGGCCTGTTAAATCCGCAATTGGTTATCGAAGAACCG
>CAIQND010000847.1 GCA_903873045.1 uncultured Methylococcaceae bacterium
CTCATGGTTAAACTCTTGGGTGGATAATGAAATGTAGTGAATTTCAATTATATCCGAATATACCCAGGAGTTTAACTTTCTTTTATGCATCTATCTTACTGTTATTAAATGAATAATGCTGTTTAAGGTAGCAGTATTAGACACTGACCCCATTGATTTTTACCTTTATTTTGGAGAGCAGGTATATTCTTTTCCATTTGTAGGTTCAGTTGATACTATTGAAACTATTTCTAAAGGCACTCTACTTCGAGTTTCTTTGACAAGGTGGTGGTCTCCAAATCCAAACCGCATTAAAAAAAGATGTTACTGCCAACTTTCGGGGTGGTTTGATTCGTAAAGCGCAATGTAGAAAAAAGTGTTATTTACAAATTTCAGATTGGTATGGGCTATCTGTTTAATTCCCCAAAAAATTTAAGAGGCTTAATATGGAAAAGAGAATAGAAGATTATTTAAAAGATGTGCAAGAAAATTTTAAAAAAGTAAGTTTAGCTTTAGCAGATAAAGAAGTCGCCAACAATGAAAGACAATTATTATTAATTTCTTATTTTGATATAGATATGGAACATATACAAGCAATCCATTTGCTCATTATGCAAAAACTATATGGCTCATCTTTTGCGTTAGTTCGTTCATTTTATGAGACTTTTCTTCGTGCATTGTGGATGCTTAAATCCGCGACAGATGATGAAATAGAAAACATAAAAAACAATCAGTTTAAATTCCCTTGCACAAAGAAAATGGTCAGTAGAAATCAATGGGGTCAGACTCGATTGATTTATGCTTTTTAGCGTCGTATAATGCTTATTTTTCTGTCAAAAGAGTTGGTAATGGCACGTTTACCCAGATTTGTGATCCCCGATCAGCCACAACATGTGATTCTTCGGGGTAATAATCGCGCAGAAACCTTCTGCGCCGATGCTGATTACAGTTTCTATCTTGAAAAGTTGAGGTTGGCCTGAGACAAGCATGGATGCTCAGTTCATGCGTATGTGTTAATGACCAACCATGTTCATTTGCTCATTACCCCTCATCACGAACAAAGCCTGGGTAAAGCCATGCAAATGCTGGGGCGTTACTATGTGCAATACTATAATTTTTGCTACCGGCGCACCGGCACACTCTGGGAAGGTCGCTACAAAGCGACTCTCATTGATTCTGAAGCCTACCTATTAACCTGCATGCGCTATATTGAGCTTAATCCGGTGCGGGCAGGTATGGTAAATGACCCGGCAGACTATCCCTGGTCAAGTTATCATTACAATGCACTGGGACAACCCAGTGATTTGGTTGTGCCTCAACCCGAATTTCTGCGCCTGGGGGTGTCAAACGAAGCGCGTCAGGCTGCCTATCGCGAATTATTCAAGCATCAACTTTCTGAAAATTGTATTACCGAAATCAGAGAGGCAACTAATAAAGCCTGGGTGTTAGGCAATGACCGGTTTAAGCAACGCATTCAGGAACAATTAGGGAGGCGAGTTGAACCTAAAGCCAAAGGCGGGGACAGAAAATCTGAAAAGTTTAAAGCCAATCGCACCTTATCAGTAGGTTGAACTGAAGTCTGACAGGGTTATATGGATGTCTATCACTGGCAGTAGCCGAATGACAGCAATCGGACATATTACAGGCGTTGGTTGTGGAAAAATGGGGACAGGTCTTTCATTATTCTATTTTAATGTGGTAATGATAGACTTCTTACGCTTTCTTTTTTGTGCTTACA
>CAIQND010000848.1 GCA_903873045.1 uncultured Methylococcaceae bacterium
AAGTTGTTTAAAAAACCGGAGTGCAATCGCTTCAGCTATTGCTTGTAAAAACAGCTAAAGCGGTTTTACTCCAGTTGTTTCCTTAACTTAACGGCATTGGGGTAGGGTGTATAAGCGTAGCGTCATACGCCCAACGAATGGCATCCATTTTTTCGTGCTTTTCGTGTCTTTCGTGGACACTTTATTCTTTGGATGTTTTTTTAATCTTGTTGTTCTTGCGGCTTTGCTGCTTGTTCAACAAGATGAACGCTTGGCGCTCGGCGTTTACCCACATTTTTCTTGTCTCGGTGGCGTATTTTGACTTTTTCCGCCGCTACTTTTTTGGGTTCTATTTTGTTTTTTATACCGGCCGCTTTACCGGATGCTTTCAGTTTTTTTGGACCTTTATATTTGCCTTCCAGTTCTTTAATGGTGCGGCGTTTAAATTTCTGCTTTAAGAAACGTTCAATACCTGACATTAAATTCCATTCGGTGCTTTTTACCAAGGCTATGGTGAGTCCCAGCTCATCAACCCGACCGGTGCGACCTATACGGTGTATATAGTTAATGCCGTTTCTGGGGACATCAAAATTGATAACCAGATTGATGCCTTTTATATCCAAGCCACGTGCCGCGAGGTCTGTAGCCACCACGACTTTAACTTCACCCTCACGGAACAATTGCATCATGCGGTTGCGGTCTTTTTGATCCATTTCGCCATGCAATACGCCGACTCGGAGTTTTTGTCCCCGCAACGGGCCGCGCAGTAAATCGGCCTGAATTCTACTGTTGGTAAACACCAGCGCTTTGTCGTAGGTTTCATTCAGCAGTAACCAAGCCAATAGTTTTTGTTTGTGATCATTATCGTCAGCGACGACAATTTGCTGCTCAATATTGCGATGACCATCGTGCAGTGTGTTTAAAGCAACCACTTTATGATCTTTTAGAATCTTGTCAGCCATTTTGATCACGCCAAAATGGGTTAGCGTGGCAGAAAACAACAAGGTTTGTCGGTCGGTATTACAGCTTTTGGTGATGGTTAATACATCTTCACTAAAGCCCATGTCCAGCATACGGTCAGCTTCATCCAAAATCAGGATTTCAAGATTGCTGAAGTTGGGTATTTCCTGTTCCATGAGTTCCAGGACACGGCCGGGCGTTGCAATAACCAGTTCCGTATTTCTACGGAGCATGTTTTGCTGTAGCCTAAAATCATCACCACCGGTAATAATACCGACGGTAAGGTCAGTAAACTCAATTAACTGCTGGCATTGTTTAAATATTTGTTGCGCCAGTTCACGGGTGGGTGCCAGTATGAGTGCGCGTGTACCGGGTTTACTGGAGGATAAAGTAAGTAGATGATGCAGGGTTGGCAATAAAAATGCGGCAGTTTTGCCGCTGCCTGTTTCGGCACTGACCAGCAGGTCTTTGTGTACCAAAGCCAACGGAATGGCCTGTTGTTGCACAGGGGTCGGTTGCTCAAAGCCCAGCTTTTTGACTGCCCTAAGCAGGGGGTCAGCGAGTGATAAGCTTGAGAATGATAGCGGAGTGTCTGTAGGAGTAAGCTGCATTAATTTTGAGTGGTTGTTGCGGTTACGCAGAGGATAAATGACGAATTTTTTTGTCATTATAAACTTTTTGTTGTAAGGCGTTATGATTTAAATCAACTGGACAGTCGGCTTTGCATTGCTAATCAGGTTTTAACTGGTAAGCTTTGCCTTGAAATGGTGATTATATTTTGATTTTATCACCGTTATCCCACTGTTTTTTAATATGCAAAAAGGTAGAGACCATGATACCGATTAGAGATACTGCGCCCTGTTTACATAAGCCTTATGTAACGTGGGGAATAATAGCGGCCTGTACCAGCATTTTTATTGCCATGAAATTAATGCCGGATCAGGCCGCTATTAGCCTCCTAAATCGCTATGGTATGGTGCCGATTCGTTATTCAGTGCTCAATGCAGACTTGCCTTTTGATGGCTATCTATCGTTTTTAAGCAATTTGTTTTTACATGCAACGTGGACACATTTACTGGTGAATATGTGGTTTATGTGGATTTTTGGCGATAATGTTGAAGACAGAATGGGGCGCTTGCCGTTTTTAATTTTTTATTTAGTGTGCGGTGGGTGTGCGACTCTTCTGCAATGGTATTTTGACCCCCTGCTTGATATTCCTGTTATTGGTGCTTCAGGTGCGATAGCGGGGGTGTTGGCGGCTTATTTTTTTCTATACCCGCTTGAACGTGTCATTGTATTTTTCCCTCCGATGATCTTTCAAATACCCGCCATCGCCTTTTTAGGTGTGTGGGTTTTGTTACAACTGGATAATGCAACAACCGCCATTATTTTTAAAGGGGGTACGATAGGTGTTGCCTGGTGGGCTCATTTAGGTGGCTTTGTTGCTGGGTCTGTTTTGTACCGGCTTTTTCTTAAAGACAAGAAAAATGAAGTAATTTGATTGCTTTAAGGTATAATTTTGAGCTTCAAAAAGTCGGGCTTTTTGACAAAAATAATTGCGGTCAGTAAATTTTGCTGATTAATAAAGGCCTTTTAAAGTATTCAGGAAATTGAAAGTAATTATGAAAAAAGTTAATGTTGCGTTGGTAAGGCTACTTCAGTTTGTAGTTTTTGTATTGTTCACGTTCATGGTAATCGCTTATTTTGCCGCTATGGTTTTACTGCCATTAGATGCAATTGCATTGTTAATTAAACTAATGGGTGTTGTCGGACTTCATGGTTTTATTGGCGCTTTGATTGCCATTCCGGTAGTGGGTTATTTATGCTTGATGGTGTACAAAATACCCGGACTTTGCAAAATGGTGGTTGATACCGGTATTGATCTGGTCAAGAATGCCAAATTAAGAGTTGAAGGCTTTAATGAAATACTTGAGACGCTAAAAGCGTAAGTTTTTAAGCCTAAAAAAGGCGTGCCGTTTTCGGTACGCCTTTTTTTATGCCGGGTTAAAAGGTTTATTAGATAAATCCCCCGCGGCCCCTCGCTTTGCCCTCCCCCTTTTTCAAAGGGGGAGGTGAATACTTATCTTAGGTGATTTCTGCGAAAGAACTTACCCATTAGACGAATCCAATCGCTTGCTTGATTGGGAAAATCCTACTTTTAATGGGTAAAATATTCTCCGGAAATCACCTTATCCGGGTAGACGAGTTGTGCACTTGCTTTTCGTGCCCCATAGACATCAACTTAAAGATATTAATTCACCACCAAGACACGAAGAACACGAAGATTTTTCTTTGGTTTTTCTTCGTGAACTTCGTGTCTTCGTGGTCTGTAATGTCTTTAAGTTGATGCTGGGTAGTTACCGATTTAAAAGGATAAGCCCATGTTTGTTGGTTGTCTCTGGTTTTTGAGCTGTACTTGTTCGGCGTGGATGGCGGTACT
>CAIQND010000849.1 GCA_903873045.1 uncultured Methylococcaceae bacterium
CAAAAATACCTTGAGTCTTTATTTTGGTGAGACAGCTATTACAAGAAACAGGCGTAGGCCGGAATAAGGCCACCCAAGCGTAGCGCGTGGTGGCGTTTCCGGCAACTCTCGTCAGAGGTACCGGAAACCCTTATTCTCGCTTGCGCTCGAAAAGCCTTATTCCGGTCTACGCCTATTAATTCAAGGTGAACCCAGTCCCGGCAAATGCCAGCTTTGATCATAGAACACAAATGATACGGATTAGACGGATTTCAACGGATTTTATTTAGAACAAAAATAGGCATCCTTTATAGCGGCCAAAAGTAGTTGACACTTTTTTATCACAAAAAATGCTAATAATCTCTGTAGTGTCGGGTTAGGCGCTAGCCGTAACCCGACACAGATAATACGATTTGTCGGGTTACGCTATCGCTAACCCGACCGCGTCTGTAATTAGAAAAAGTGTAAACCGACGAATGAAGGATGCCCAAAAATACCTTGAGTGTTTATAGGTGTTATTTTATGAGGTTCGAGGTTAAGAAATATCTTTTATCCGTGTCTATTCGTCAAATCCGTGTCATCGGTGTTCTATTTTTTTGGCCATTCTAAAAACGTCATAATTAATTTTTTAGCAGCGAATAAGGTATAATTTTAAGTTTATTGTGGGTATGAGTCATGACTGAAACCGATGTCATTATTATCGGAGCTGGTGCCTCGGGTTTGATGTGCGCTATTGAAGCAGGTAAACGGGGTCGAGAAGTCATGGTGCTGGATCATGCCAATAAGGCAGGGAAAAAAATCTTGATGTCCGGTGGCGGTCGTTGCAATTTTACCAACTATTCTATCGAACCAAATAATTTTATTTCAAATAATCCCCATTTTTGTAAGTCGGCACTGAGTCGCTATACCCAGTGGGATTTTTTGGCATTAATCGCACGCCATAAAATCCCGTATCATGAAAGAGATCACGGGCAGTTGTTTTGTAACGACAGCGCAAAAGACATTTTAACCCTGTTATTAAAAGAATGTGCGGAGGTCGGCGTAATCGTGCAACTTAATACCACCGTAGAAAACCTGGAAAAATTAACCAACGGATTTCACCTTAAAACCAATCAGGGCCCTATAAATTGCCAGTCTTTAGTGGTTGCCACCGGCGGGCTGTCTATTCCCAAAATGGGTGCATCACCCTTTGGCTATAAAATAGCCGAACAGTTTGGTATTCCAGTCGTACCGACTCGCGCAGGCTTGGTACCTTTAACCCTGCAACCCGACGATAAAGAACAATTTGCGCCTTTATCCGGTATTGCCGTGCCTTGTAGTATCAGTAACAAACGGCAGACTTTTAATGAAAATGTATTATTTACACACCGTGGCTTAAGTGGCCCTGCGGTATTACAAATTTCATCCTACTGGCTGTCCGGAGGCGAATCGCTGGTGATTGACTTATTACCCACACTTAACCTGGCAACAGAGCTTAAAGCAAAACGTCAGCAAAAATTAAAGAACACTTTAAAAACCATTTTGGACGGCTATTTACCCAAACGACTGGTTAGCTGTTTATTACCTGAAGAAGTCTTAACCCTATCGTTACCTGATTTATCTGACCGTCAGATTCAACAGATTGCCGATCAGCTACACAAATGGACAATTAAACCTGGCGGTACAGAAGGTTATCGGACGGCCGAAGTAACCGTGGGCGGCGTAGATTGCGAAGCGCTTTCCTCCAAAACCATGGAAAGCAAACAAGTGCCGGGGCTTTATTTTATCGGTGAAGTGGTTGATGTGACCGGTTGGTTGGGTGGCTACAATTTTCAGTGGGCCTGGTCATCTGCCTGGTGTGCAGGGCAATATGTGTGATGGGTGCAGGCACATCATGGCTCGGCTTTTGACTCTGCCTGTTAATCTGGAGGTCAGGCTTTGCCTGACAGTCAGGCAAAGCCTGACCTCCACAAACTTAACTACTCAGTCCCCCTCTGCCCCCTCGCTATGCTCTCCCTTGAGGGAGAAGGTTGGGATGAGGGGGAATATAACTGCTTGATTTTATTGGCTACCAACTTAAGGCGGGACACTTTTGACTATGAATAATCACGGTGAATCCAGAAAGAGTAACGATAGGTTGTAGGGGTAGATTGTTTCTACCCTTAGCGCGTCGTAATTTGCAACGTTAGCGCGGATTAGCGACAGCGTAACCCGGCCGGCTTCAAAAATTAATTAAACCAGTTCTGTAAGGCTAAATTTTGAAAGTTCTGGAAATCTTGGGTATTTCGAGTGACCAAGGTTAATTTTTTGGTAACCGCAATGGCAGCAATCTCGCCATCTGCATAAGTACAGGTAAGTCCTTGCCGTTGTAATCTGGCACGCTCTTTTGCATACCAGTCAGCGGCGGCTTGGTCATAAGGCAAAACAATCAAACCATTCATGCGCTAATACAAGAGTCTCTTACTTCATTTTTAACCACCATCAGGAAAGGCTTAATGGAACAACTAACTGATTTAAAAGCCATCTTGCATTCTAAACGTGCCAATATTTATTATCTTGAAAAATGCCGAGTCTTACAAAAAGATGGCCGTGTACTTTATTTAACAGAAGCCAAAGACCAAAACTATTACTGGAATATCCCCATTGCCAATACGACTGTTATCTTATTGGGAACCGGCACATCGATAACACAAGCGGCTATGCGCATGTTGGCAAGTGCCGGTGTATTGGTTGGTTTTTGTGGTGGCGGCAGTACGCCACTATTTTCCGGCAGCGAAATCGAATGGCTAACGCCACAAAATGAATATCGTCCGACCGAATATGTGCAAGCGTGGTTAAAATTTTGGTTTGAGGACAGCAAACGGCTTACCGTAGCCAAAGCGTTTCAAGAGGCTCGTGTAACTTACCTAAAAAATATCTGGGCAAAAGACCGTGATCTAAAAGCGGAAGGTTTCTTTGTCGATGACGCTGAAATTAACGGCGCTTTAAATGCTTATACCGAACAAATTCAAAATGCCCAAAAAGTCGGCGACCTGTTACAACGAGAAGCCGTACTCACCAAACAACTGTATCGCTATGCCGCCAAAACCACAAAACTCAGTAATTTTGTCAGAGAACGTGAAAACACTGATCTGGCTAATGGTTTTTTAAATCACGGCAACTATTTGGCTTATGGTCTGGCCGCAACTACCTTATGGGTATTAGGCATTCCGCATGGCTTTGCCGTCATGCACGGGAAAACAAGACGGGGCGCATTGGTTTTTGATATCGCCGATCTTATTAAAGACACCATCGTTTTGCCCTGGGCTTTTATCAGTGCCAAAGAAAAAGTCACCGAACAAGAATTCCGCCAGCAAATCTTACAAAAATTTACCGAACACAAAGCCCTGGATTTTATGTTCGACCAAGTTAAACAACAAGCAATGCGGGACGACTGGTTATGATGGTCACCTTTGTCAGCCAATGCGAGAAAAAAGCCCTCAACCGAACCCGCCGTGTATTAGATGCTTTCGCCAACCGCATCGGTGATAACACCTGGCAAACCATCATCACCGAAGATGGCCTAATCGCTGTTAAAACCCTGTTACGTAAAACCGCCACCAAGAATACCGCTGTCTCTTGTCATTGGCTGCGCTCCAGAAGCCGGAGTGAATTGGTTTGGGTCGTGGGCAATCGAGATCGCTTTAATTCAGAGGGCATCGTGCCCGTAAACACTACCTGCAAAGAATTATTTATGGATATACCAACTGATAAACCAAACCCAAATATGTTGTATGCAAACACTCAATTACAACCGCTATTAGAGCATTTATTTGCCATTGGCTATGTAGCCGAACAATTGCATAAACGTCTTATGCCAAACCAGGAAAAGCAATCAACTGCTACTTTTATAGCGGGTTGCCTACATGACTTGGGGAAAATTGATCCTTGCTTTCAAGGTTGGGTAAGAAATCCCAAGAAAAAAGACTTTGTTGCCGATGACGGGCAACATATTGATGATGCAAAATTCAGTTTTGACAAGCATCCAAGGCACAATGAAGTTTCGGTATTGCTTTATCATTTACTCGATAACATCACACTAAAACAGATCAATACAGATAATAAAAAATCTATCAAACACGTTATTTATTGGCATCATGCCAAACCATTTAGGAAAGAAAAAGATTTTTTAACGTATGCCGATATTTACAAAAAAATAAACACCAACCTCAAAGACTTAACGTTTACCCAACTTTTAGAACAATCAATTCAATTACTAAAAAACTTATCCATACTTGATGCAAAGTATCGAACGACTGAAGAATCAATCATTGCCAAAATTTTTAATGCAGAAATTGATACTGATGCCATCGAAACATTGGATGGACACTTGTTACCGTATTACAAAAAATATGACGTTCAGGAAAGTATTGATAAATATCCCCTACAAATTCAACATAATGCAGACAATAACATTATGCGTGCTTGTGTTATTTCAGCAGATCGTTGTATATCAGCATTAACTCCATCAGATTTACATGGGCATATTAAAAATAACACGTTAAATATTGTAGTAGATGAACTTCTATTATTGGAATCGACGCTTTGCTCACATATTGAAACCTGTTTAACAAAGTTCCCAGCCAGCGAACGTAGCAAAAAACAAAGTGAAATTGCAAACCAACTAACCCAATCATCGGGAGTCGGGGTTCTAGCTGGCCCAGCCGGTTGCGGTAAAACAAAAATTGCTTTGGAATGGGCTAAATTAAAAAATGCCCAGCAATTGATTTGGATATGTCCGAGAGTACAAGTCTGCCAAGGTTTATTTCTCGAATTAGTTTCAGAACAATATTTGCCGGAAGCAAAAATAGAAATCAATACTGGTGAATTTAAATACACTAAGGAATGGGGGAAATCAACGCCAGAAGACGAGTATTTTTCAGGTGATATTGTCATCACCACCATAGACCAAATTTTCGGCGCAATTATTACGCATACCAAAGCCAATTCATTAATCAACTATCTCAATGCCCATGTGGTTTTTGACGAGTTTCATGAATACATTAATATGCCTGCTTTTAATTTATTATTTGCCGAGTTAATTGCCTGTAAACAAAGACAAAAACCGTTAGTTAATGCTTTATTGGTGTCAGCAACGCCACATTATTTTTATTTAAATAAGCTATTTGACAGGGATGATTTAAGAATTGATCAAGAAGATATTATCTCTATGCCATCATTTAACCCCAGTACTTATCGTATTGAGTTCAAGGTATTTGACGAAACCAAGCAAGACGATACTAATCCGCTTTATCAAACTCAAAATACCAATACCATCGTCATTAGCAATATGGCATTAACCGCGCAAAAAAGTTTTATACTTAACCAGCACCAAGAAAATGCGGTGTTATTGCATTCCAAGTTTAAAAAAAGCGATAAACAAAAATGGTTTGAAGAAGTCTATGAATCATTCAAAAAAGAAGGTACACGAAAATTTGATGTTTTGCGCAGTGGCCCCATTGTGCAAGCTTCATTAAATATTACGTGTGGCACCATGGTTGCTGAACTAACCAATGCAGAAGATTGTTTACAACGCTTAGGTCGACAAGATCGTTTTGGTGTAAACAAGGAAATCAACATCTACTATATAGCAGTTCCTGAATCTATTAATCAAGGCAAAGGAACAGGCGCAGCAGCCCGGTTTTTATCACGTATGAATACCTTTGGTGCTACCAAAGCCTGGTATCAATTTCTGCAAGCCGAACTGGATGATCAAGCATTTACTTTGCCGCAAATATACAAGCTCTATGAAAAGTTCCACCAATCCGATAATGGCAGAAAATTTATAGAATCCGATTTAATCGCGTCATTTAAGAAAAGTGTGAATTTAATCAATCAAAAAGTGATAGATCCAATTACTATTCCACCTAAAAAAGTGCAGGCCAAAGGTCGAGCCAAAATCAGCAAGAGTTCCTTACGCGGAGAAAATCGCTTTGTACAAATGGCGGTCTGTGAAATTAATGAGTTAAACCAACCAAAATTTCTCGACCAATACGCCTACCAAATGCCCATCAATGAACGGGATGATTTTGATAATTTAACGGCTTCTAAAGATGAAATTGAAGGCTACGGCGACAGCGATAAAAACTTGCTGGCCTACATGAAAAATAAACACCATAACATTATGGGTGGCACCAAAGCTTATAAGGATTTCATTTTACTCAATGAAGCAAGAGACCCTGAATTTCCAATTTACCTAAGCTATACCCCCAATGATTTACTAACAGTGGGGGGAGAAAGTGCGCGGCATAGTTATGCTGTTTATTATGCTGTGTGCGACAAACAGCCCATCGGCGCAATGCCCATCAATAAACTAAAATCGAGTGAATAAATGCTGCCTGTTCGGCAGTAAAGTTAGAATGTAGTTTTCTAAGCTACTTATTCAGTAGTTATGGATATTGTACTTTATAGGTATTTAATGATCTTAAAAAAAATAAATAGAATGTAGTGGCATTTTTTATTTTTAAGTCTATAATCCCTTTTCGAAAATATTAGAAAATAATGTTGAAAGAAATAACCATCTAAAAATCATATACATAATAGAGATAGCTATGGAAAAAGTAACAGGCATTAAAAGCGTTGATTTTAAAATTAAAGCGTTAGGTCATGGAGTTGTCAATTGGAATGGGCCAACGACCCTTACCGGTGATGGCGGTAAAACAGTGGATAACCATACTTTGCCAAAATTACGCGGCTATACCAATCTGACCGGAAAAATTAAAGACGATACCGGCTACAAATATAAAAAAGAAGCCACCGATATTGATTTCAAAAAAACGCCACTGTATATCAGTCAAAACTGTGTTCGCCATCATTTATTTCGGGAACAAGCTTACGACTTGCATTATGCCGCAGACAAAAACTTGCAAAAAGTATTGGCCTCCATTACCGGACTGATTCGCGGTTATGTTGTACCCTCCAGCCAATGTAAACGAACCAGTCCCTTGCTTATGGAAGACTTTGTTGACCAATTAGGTAATGGTAACTTTGAACAATTTGGACAAGCCGGAGAACGGGACAGCTCTTCGTTTTTCTCCAAAACCACTTTTGGAGATACCCAATATATTTCTTATGGCTCCATCAGTATTGAACAATTGCAATTTATTTCTCTGGATGCAAAATTTGATCGGGCATCAATGATTATAAAAGTAGGGCAAGGCGAAGAAATTGCCGAAGCCATACAAGCATTTATTAAGACACTAAATTCTAATTTAAACCCAACAGCTACGTTTCACCCAAATTACGTGAGACGGGGAACCATTTTTGAAGAAGGCGAACAAGGTATTTTATTAAACAATGAGGCGATACAAGCCTTAATTGAAGATACTTTAATCCGAATTACAGAGCTTTCTATTCGTCAAGCAAAGTCTTATATGTATGTTGATGAAATAACCGTTGATTACAACGATAGCAACAAAATGATGCGCATCAAATCAAATCCGGCAGGAATATCCGAAACCATAGAATCGGACTTTGCTAATTATTTTTATGCCAAATAAGGGTGTCGAACGATGCAAATCACTATTGAATATGAATCATCGTGGCGTAACTCATTTTTAGATGGCAGTAATAATGAAGCATTGCCAAAACAGGGCAGAAAGTTTATTGGCTCAATGACCAGTTTAAAGGCGGCAGAAAATTTTATCCAGAGAGAAATTACCTTAGATACGGTTATGGGAATATTGAATCGTTTGATTGGTGACCAACGTAAATTGTATCAAGCAAGAAATGAAAAACAGTATGGGAGTTACTATTTTAAAGACATAGAACCCATTATCAGCTTCATAGATATTCCGGCTAAAAAAATAACCAATAATGAAATTGTTTATATCAGAAATATCACCGGAAGTACCGACCAAAATGCATTTACAGGGTCAATTAAAAGCAATGATATTATGTTTTGCTCAGGCTATTCCGCAGAATTCTGGGGAATTTTGGCTTTGGATTTTTCAGAAATATGTCAATTTATTACCGAAGAAACTCTTGTTGAGAAAACTATCCAAGCTGACCCTTTATCCATTATGGCTAGATTGGAAAGTTTAAATACAGAAAAGGCAGTCGAAAATGAAGGTTTCGTGGCTGCGGCAAAACAAGTTTTAAACCAGCATTTTCCTGATGCCGATTATTTAAACAATAAAGGCTTGGTCAGCCCCATCATGTTTTATTGTTCGTCACTGTATTTACAATTACATCGACTTTCAGAACGCTTTGATATGAGTACAGTTAAAACCAAAAGCGGCGGCATTAGTGGCATTTCAAAGCGAGGTTTTACTAAAAAAGATTTTATGGATCGTTTTACAACCGGTGGGAAGAAAAAAATATGGGGTAATCCTTATATCCGCAAAGAAAGGATAAAAGGTCAAGGAGAAGTGATTTCCATGTTAACCAAAGCCAGCGGTCAACTTGAAATCAATCTTGAAATAGACAGAGAAAAAGCCCAAGAAATACAACAAATGATTGAAAATGCCGGGGTAACCAGCTTTTATCTAGGTAAAAAAGGCTTGGCTTATGTCACTAAAATTCGCATCTGAAGCAGGAGAACACATGGATTACTATCTTGATATTCAAATTAAACCTGATGCTGAAATGCGTGAAAATGTTTTGCTCAATAAAGTGTATACGAAGTTTCACAAAGCACTTTTTGATATGAATGCTACTGATATAGGCATTAGCTTTCCAAACTACAAAATTACTTTAGGTCATACGTTACGACTTCATGCTACTGAAGACAGACTGGCAGAGATTCAAAAATTAAACTGGATAGGTGGCTTATCAGGTTATTGTAAAGTTACAGCGATACAAATGATACCCGCGCTAGTAACTTATAGAACCGTTTCAAGAATACAAAGCACAATGTCTAATGCGAAATTAAAACGTTTAATTAAGCGTTCAACGATAGCCGAAGATGAAATAAAAGTTTACAAAGTAAAAATGTTTCAGAAAGGACTGGATAATCCTTATCTCGAATTGGAAAGCACATCAAACAATCATAAGCATAGACGGTACCTTGTTTTTGGTGAATTGACAAATATCGCAACCGATGGTCATTTTGATGCTTTTGGTTTAAGTAAAATAGCCACGATTCCATGGTTTTAAGATTTAACCCAAGTTTTTTTGGCTCTTTAAAAATATAATAAATACAAGCAGTTACAGCAAGCATAAAAAACATGGGTTAAATGCCTGTCTTATCGCTAAGTTTTTGTTGTAACTGTTTTTTTGTGCTTTATACTTCCTTTCACTGCCGCACAGGCAGCTTAGAAAAAACAGAACCGCAGGTTTGAAGCCCACCGAAATTTCACTGCCGCACAGGCAGCTTAGAAATTAACGCAATTCAGGGGGCAATTTACACCGGTTTTCACTGCCGCACAGGCAGCTTAGAAAAGACTTAGAAACACCAGACTTATTAATCAATTTTTCACTGCCGCACAGGCAGCTTAGAAATGAATTATCATCACTCGATAAAGCATCGACATTTTCACTGCCGCACAGGCAGCTTAGAAACGGAACTACCCAACGAGCTTGCATTGTCAAAATTTCACTGCCGCACAGGCAGCTTAGAAAGTAAATTTGCTGGTACGCTGCCCAAGCATTACTTTCACTGCCGCACAGGCAGCTTAGAAACAGTACGAGGCCGGTGATAGGGTAATGGATAATTTCACTGCCGCACAGGCAGCTTAGAAAACAAGCAACGGTTAAACCATGCTGAATTGCCGTTTCACTGCCGCACAGGCAGCTTAGAAATAAAAGCCGCTGTATTGCCGTTCAGCAATGCCTTTCACTGCCGCACAGGCAGCTTAGAAAAGTATTATGACCGGCGGTGCATAGGTAGCATTTTTCACTGCCGCACAGGCAGCTTAGAAACTGATTCTCGCCAGCTTTTCTTCTCGCGTCAATTTCACTGCCGCACAGGCAGCTTAGAAATTGCAAATTAGGCATCATTTTTTCTTGGCTTGTTTCACTGCCGCACAGGCAGCTTAGAAAGGTGACATTAGATGAAAAGCCTTGCGACTGTCTTTCACTGCCGCACAGGCAGCTTAGAAAGTTAAAGAAGCACCGGAAACGGAAACCTACTGTTTCACTGCCGCACAGGCAGCTTAGAAAAAACTCGGGGTTAATTCACCGGTTTCAGCGTATTTCACTGCCGCACAGGCAGCTTAGAAATTTAGCGATAACGGTTAGTATTGGCTATGACACTTCACTGCCGCACAGGCAGCTTAGAAAATCATTGCAATAGCGGCAAAAAATGCAGATGGGTTTACTGCCGCACAGGCAGTTTAGAAATTCCAATCTCAGGTAAGCATCCGGAGTCGTAAGTTCACTGCCGCACAGGCAGCTTAGAAAAAAGAGAATAATAAACCGACCAATGAAATTATGTTCACTGCCGCACAGGCAGTTTAGAAATTCCAGTCTCAGATAAACATCCGGAGTCGTGTGTTCACTGCCGCACAGGCAGCTTAGAAAGTAACAGGTTCGTACATAAAAACAGGAATGATGTTAACTGCCGCATAGGCAGTTTAGACATGAAATGACAAATCGAAGTATCTTTGCCGGGTTACGGTTAGCGCCTAACCCGACAGAGATTATTAGTATTTTTTGTGATAAAAAGTGTCAACTACTTTTGGGCTTTTATGAAGGATACCTTCGATTGCCTATATTCCTTCTCAACGTGAATTGAAACATTGTATAAAAAGACAAGTAATTAGATTTCCAGAACTTATCAAGCTTTAAAAGCCTGGTAGGTTTATAATTTCTGAAATACCTGCTATTTAAAGGTGAAACATTATGCCAACTATTGATTTAGATTTATCCATATTGCCCGTTAATGCTCAGCAAGAATTGCTCGATTTCTACGAGTTTCTACAGGAAAAATATTCAACCAAGAGCTCATTATCAAATAGCAGAGATAAAACCAGAAGTATCTCCAGGCCAAATGATCAGGAGTAGTTTGAAAAGAGAGAGGAAGAACCCATGATCACCCTAAACCAACAAACAGAAAATAAATTACAAAAAATAGCCGCTCAAACAAGCCAAACCATACAACAGTTAATTGAGTCGTTTATCCTTGATTATCAGGCCGAACAAGACAGCATCAAACGTGCAGACCAATCTTATGCCGAACACCTTAACAGCGGCGTAAGCTTTTCCTTGGAGCAGATAAAACAAGATAATGACTTGGCAAATTGAATTCACCACTATGGCTACCAAACAATTTTCTAAACTTGATAAACCGGTTAAAGAGCGGATTATCAATTTTTTGGAGAACAAGGCTGGCAATAATGGATAACCCAAAGCAATCAGGAAAAGCTTTGCAGGGCTCACTTTTCGAATATTGGGCTTATAGGGTGGGGAGTTATAGAATTCTTACCAAACACCAAGATAATCAGTTACTTATTCTTGTTGTGTAAATAGGACACCGAAAAGAGGTCTATAAGTGACCAGCGATTGTACCGACAGCCCATTAAACGACACCAATCCACCTGACAAAATCCCTTTATCTGCCCTTAACCAATATGCCTACTGCGGCTTTTCACTGAGTTCTGGCGCATCGGTAGTGAGGTATCTCCCAGCTTAACCGCTGGGAGTGAATTGAAACAAATTAAACAAATGTTTTAATGACAATCGATATAACGCCAGCAATCAAGATACCCATCATCCATTTTAGGGCTACCCGCTTAAAGTGGGACAAATAAAAAAATTAATAGCACATACGCCATAATTTCCTAACCCGTGTAATATGGGTGAATGATAAAAAACACAACGACCGAAGCCATCCGAACAACCTGCCGAAAAATTACGGCTTTCA
>CAIQND010000850.1 GCA_903873045.1 uncultured Methylococcaceae bacterium
GGACAAATGAAGCTGGATTATTTACAGTTTTTGGAGCTTGAATCGTTTACCCGTTTTGGTCAGCGCCTGGAAGCGTCGATGGAAGCGCGAATTAAACGCGGACGGCTGTTACGGGAAATACTGAAACAGGATCGACTGGCACCACTGAGCAGTCTTTTTCAATTGGCTTGGTTGACCGCTTTTAATGCAGGTTTTTTTAATAACGCAGAGCTTAAAGATATTCCGGCTTGTCTTGAGCTCATTAATCAGCGCATTAACACCACCGACTTAACGCTGGACAGTCCCGCTGAGCAATGGCAACAAGCCCTGGGTGATTGGCTTAACCAAGATGTCACGCAGCCTTTATGAGCCAAAGCCGCGAACTGCAATTGCATATCGCTCAAATGGACGAGATACGCAGTATTTTAAATTCAATGAAAAATCTGGCATTGATTGAGATTCATAAGCTGGGGCGTTTTCAAACCCTACAGGGTCAGGCGGTGGCTAATATTGAAAATGCGGCACTGGATTTTCTGGATTTTTACCCGTTACCCGATGCCGATAAAAACGCCACATCGGTGGGTATTCTGGTGGGTGCCGAGCGTGGTTTTTGCGGTGATTTCAACGAAAGCCTGCTTAACATGCTTACGGCAGACACTTATTCCGGTATTATTGCCATCGGTAGCCGACTTGGTAACCGGCTGGCAGATCATCCGCTTCAGATCATCGCATCCATTGCGGGTGCCAATGTTGCAGAAGAAGTCCCCGCTGTCCTTAATCGCCTGCTGGATGCTATCAGCGCATTACCGATTGCCAAGGACGACATTAATCGGGGGGCTATTGCCGTTCCTGCGCTGCAATTAATGGTTATTTATCACGATAATAGTGCAGGTCAAATGACCAAGCGGCAGATATTTCCTCCTTTTTTCCGGCAACAACCAAGAGCACCAGCTTATGGAAATCCGCCCTTACTTAATCTGGAACCCGGCGAGTTTTTTTCTGATTTGGTTCATCATTACCTGTTTGCAGTGCTGCATGAGATTTTTTACATTTCACTCATGGCCGAAAATCAGCGTCGTTTACAGCACTTGGAAGGTGCGGTAAAACACCTGGATGATGAAACGGTTAATCTGCGCCGAAAATCCCAAATCTATCGTCAGGAAGAAATAACCGAAGAAATTGAAGTTATTTTGTTAAACTCGGAAATTAATTAAAAAATAAAGATCACGGTGTACATTAAACAATGGTAAAAAAAATCAAAACGGCGTTTGTTTGCGATCAATGTGGTGCTGATTATCCGCGTTGGGGTGGGCAATGCACCAGTTGTGGTGAATGGAACACAATTAAGGAAGTCAGACTGGGATCAGCGACCACCGAGCGTAGCAGCCGCAGCGGCTATGCCGGTAGCCGCTCCGAAGTTAAGTTATTATCCGATGTCAATTTGTCTAAAGCTGAACGTATTTCGACCGGTATTTCAGAATTTGACCGCGTTTTAGGCGGCGGTATTGTCAGCGGCAGTGTGGTGTTGATTGGCGGTGCGCCGGGGGCAGGGAAGAGCACGCTGTTGTTGCAGGCCATTGCCAATATTGCCGACCGGGCTATCAGTGTACTGTATGTATCCGGCGAAGAATCGTTGCAACAAATTGCTGAACGGGCACATCGCTTAAAGTTGCCGGCCGCTAAAATGATGATGCTGATGGAAACGTCGGTACAACGTATTTGTGATGTTTTGGATGATATAAAGCCGCAGATTTTGGTGATAGATTCCATTCAGGTCATGCACACACAAGATACCGATTCTGCACCGGGATCGGTTTCTCAAGTCAGGGAATCAGCCAGTTACCTGACACAATATGCAAAAAAACATCATGTGTCCATTTTTATGGTCGGGCATGTGACCAAGGATCAATCCTTGGCAGGGCCGATGACTTTGAGCCATATTGTCGATACCCAGGTAATGTTGGGGTCAACCGATGATGCCCGATTTCGGGTATTAAGAGCCGATAAAAACCGCTTTGGCAGCGTCGGTGAGTTGGGCTTTTTTGCTATGGACAGTACCGGACTTAAAGAAGTCAAGAATCCTTCGGCCATGTTTTTAAATCGGGCGGAAAAGCCGTCATCAGGCAGTGTGGTGACGGTGTTATGGGAAGGTACGCGGCCTTTATTGGTAGAGATTCAGGCTTTGGTCACCGAGTGTCAGTACGGCAATCCAAGGCGGTTGGCGGTCGGATTTGATCAAAACCGTTTGGCCATGTTGCTGGCAGTGCTCTACCGGCACGGTGGTATTTTTACCGCGCAGGATGAAATTTATGCCAATGTTGTGGGCGGCATAAAAGTTACCGAAACCAGTTCTGATTTAGCGATTGTGGTCGGGATTGTTTCCAGCCTGAAAGATAAAATAATACCGCATGATGTATTCTTTTTTGGTGAAATTGGTTTAAGTGGAGAAATCAGACCCGTTGCCAATGGTCATGCACGGCTTAATGATGCCGCAAAACACGGCTTTAAAAAAGCCGTCATTCCCAAAGCCAATGCGCCCAAAACGCCCATTAAGGGCTTGGAAATACATCCCGTGTCGACGCTTTCTGAAGCACTGGATATTCTAGCCGAGATGTAGCCGGTACACGATAATTGACCAGAGCCCGATAAAATGTGGGGCAATCTCTTGTGATTGCCCTATTAAAAATATCCCTAAAGCCAAGTAGCCTCTATGAAGAAATCGGCTACCAACTTAACATGGGACAGACCTGACAGGTTTTATAAACCTGTCAGGTCTAACTCCAGTATTTTATACTGGTTACAGTGGGTAGCCGACAGGATTACCACGAACGGCTTAATTTTAAACTGTCCCACCTTAAGTGGGTAGCCAAGAAATCAATGGTAATTATTCAGTCCTCCTCTTTGAAAAGAGGGGTTAGGGGAGATTTTTTAAATAAATCCTCCTCGACTCTCGCGGTACTCTCCCCCTTTTTCAAAGAGGGAGGTGAATGCTTACCTTGCAATGGGTTCCATTTTTCAAGCATTCTACACGCACAATAATATCGCCATTATCAAGAGTTTCTTGGTCAGTTACCTTAATATTAGGCAGGTTAATAGATGAGAAAAAAGCTGTCATTTTTTAAGAATTGCTTAAAGTGAAGTTTGGCTTATTATACTGATTTTTAATGATTTTATCCTACACGCTAAAGTCAGAAGAGCCATAAATTTTGCCTGTTACGTCAGAAGCTACCTTCACGTAGGCGTTTGTTCGATGATATGAAAGCCCTTACGACCTACCTATGCTTCAATAGCAGGGAATACCTGCTCGATTTCATGCTGGAAGTCTGGTCTTATAAACCGGAAAGTCGAATCGCTTGCTCCCCAGAAAGCTGAAACTGAGTAGGTTTTGGTCATAATGAGAATTGCTGCTCAATTACTGTATCAGTGATCTTGGCACTCACTTCAAAAGTGAGATGCAAAATTTGATGGACATGAACTTCCAGTTATTTTAAAAAACCGAAAACTTGACCGTGTGGAGTATAGACTTAACACAACCGCCCCCTTGGTGAAAATCCAGGCAGGTCGTTATATAAAAAAATCAATTCACTTGGTGCATAAAGATTCAGCCCTCTTACCAACAGGAGCTATGCTGTTGTCGGCGTTAACATGCCAGCGGAAACGAAGTTGCATACTTTTATTCATCAAAAAAGCTCTTTCAACTTCGTATTGATCCGCTTCCTTAAAAACCTGCCAGCCCAAATCTCTCTGAGACCTAATTCTGATTTTATCCTTCAATGCTTCGTCAATCGTCAGCTTACCAATACAAGGTGCGTTTTTTACTATCTCCTCTACTTTTGTCTCATCTATTTGCGCATTAGCCTTACTAATAACCATAAGCAAGTTCAACAAAATAAAACAAAATAATCTCATAGTCTTTTTCTGCCCAATCAAAAACATTATATTATGTAATTAATTAAAAATTATATCCCTGTTGATCATGCTGATTAATATCCAGCCCACCCGTTTCTGCTTCTTGATTTACACGAATACCGATGAATTTATCAATCAGTTTAAATAATAAATAACTGATCAATCCGCTCCAGAGAATAATGACGGCTATCCCAAATAACTGAATTAGAAGCTGGTTAAAAATACCTTCTTCACTAATAATGCCGATACCACCAAACCATTCATCAGCAAAGACACCCGTTAACAAGGTCCCAAGAATTCCACTTACTCCATGCACTGGAAAAACATCCAAGGCATCATCAATTAAAAGAAATTGTTTGATTAGGTGAATTGAGTAAAAACAGGCAATGCCGGCAATAATACCTATTAATATTGCACCAAAGGGTGACACGAAACCGGCACCTGCCGCAATCATCCCCAGTCCAGCGACCATTCCGGTCATCGCACCCAAAACACTGGGTTTGCCAAATTTAATCCAGTCCATCACTATCCAGGTAATAGAGGCGGATGAAGCACAAAGATGAGTTGATAACATTGCCATACCAGCAGATCCATTAGCCATCAACGCACTGCCTGCACTAAACCCATGCCACCCAACCCACAGAATTCCCGCGCCCATGGCAGTCATGGTTAAATTGTGAGGCATTAAGGGCGTTCGAGGAAAACCTTTTCTCGGGCCTATAATAATAGCTCCGACTAGTGCGGCAATACCGGCGCTACCATGAACAACAATTCCTCCTGCAAAATCCATAACACCCTTTTCGGCTAACCAGCCATCCCCCCAGATCCAGTGACAAATGGGGACATAAACAAACAACTCCCAAAGAGCACAAAAAAGCAGTAAAGGAAAAAATCTAACTCTTTCCACCAATGCGCCCACTATCAAAGCGGGTGCAAAAATAGCAAAGGTCATGTGATACATGGCAAATACAGATTCCGGTAAATTACCTACTAACCGGTCTGCATTCATCTCAAACAAAAACAACTGAGAAACGCCGCCTATAAACGACTGCCAAGAGCCGCCATCTGTCAATGCCAAACTATAACCTGCCGCCGCCCATATCAATGAAATTAATGAGGTGATGGAAAAACAGGCCATGATCACCGAAAGTACGTTTTTGGTGCGTACCAATCCACCGTAAAATAAAGCCAGCCCCGGTAAGGTCATAAACAATACAAGACCCGCCGAAGTCAAAATCCAAGCGGTATCAGCCGAATTCAATTGATCATCGGCAAAAGCAAAAAGGGGAACTCCGTAGAGTGCTATTAACATCACTATTTTTCGCATAATCTTCCCTGCACTTAATTATTGGCTATTGGAAAAAATAATTACCCGATAAAGGGGAAATTATCAATTTGTCGTGGCAAAAGTGAAAAATACTCGTTAACCTAGCTATTGGTGGGTCAAAGATTAATACAATGCATCCGATATCGAGTCAATACTATCTAATGATAACTTGATTTTATCATGATAGCTAACACTAGAAACTTATGTAACACCTTGGTTTTTTGAAGTTATTGTTGCTAACGAATGTCGGATAGGTTTTAAAATGTGAAAGGGATAAGGATTTTGAACATTTTACCTTTTTATTTATGATTGTTTAAAGCTCCAAAATCATATCTAAAGCAAATTCTAATTGATGGTTTTTAGAGCTATTATCATAGGTATTAATACTTGAGTCAGCCCAGTCATAACGAATTTCTGGACGTAAAGCCAGCCAATCTTTGGGCTTCCAGTTTACTCCAGCAGTCAATTCAAAATAATTTCCGGATGTCCCAATATTAAGTCGGGTACCATTGTTGTCGCGAAACCATTCACCTCTTATGCCTCCAGAAAGAGTATTAGTAAAATCATAAAACATATATTGATTTATCCCATACCAATAGGCATCTTTTCCAGATGCGGTAGCTTGTTGCTGATAGCCGAGATCATGCTGTACAACATCAGACACCCAGATCTCTACTCAAATCTCCGATTCCATAGCGTTAATAAAAAATTATAAAAATTAGATAGATACCATCATAAGACAGAAAAAAGTCGCCGATGCTTGCTAAATGCACCAGATTTTGAAATGATCCC
>CAIQND010000851.1 GCA_903873045.1 uncultured Methylococcaceae bacterium
GCAAGGGATTACCCCTACAAGACACGGATATCGTTACATAAAAGGCCATCCACGTAAGCAGGGACAAGCCGCAAGGCTTAACTTTAAACTGTCCCGCCTTACGTGGGTAGCCCAAAAGTGTCCCGCCTTACGTGGGTAGCCCAATTTTTCAAAGGGGAGGTGAACAACTACGAAAACACATATTCTTGCTCGAAAGAAAAACAGCTCAATCGTCAGAGAGCAACCCCTGTTACAGGATAATATTTCAAAAACAAAGAGAGCAACCTGAAATGAGTCAACCCCTCCCTATCGTTTTGCGCTGCACTGAAGCACTTCTACCCAAGATCCGTTATGTGTTTGACACGCTCTTCATGGCTTGTGGTGTACCTGTTATCTATTTAGCTCAGCCCCCTTCAACCGGCCCTTGGCTGCTGTATGGCTCAGCCAAAGAGGTATCATGGCCGCTTGACCGATGTTTGGCTATTGCTCATTGCCCAAAGTCTTGGCAACTTTTCGACAGTTACGCTGATATTGACACCACTACCCATATCTTCGGACTGACAACTGTGTTTCCGGAAAAGGCACCGGGTTTCGACCGGCAGTCAGACATACCTTTCGACCTAGTAGCTAATGCATTTTACTTCTTGAGTTCTTGGTCTGAACGTGTCGGATCGAACAAAGAACAAACGCGGTGCATTTACTCAAACAGCATCTTTGTACGTTTGAACATACCACAAGACATTGTTGATCAATATCTTGAACTGCTTATAAAACAACTGCATATCCTCTGCGACCGGCTAGAGATAGAAAAATGGAACTCACTTGAATGGCCACAAGGTGCTAGCCATGCACTGATACTATCACATGATGTTGATTTTATTCCTGCCAACCTCATCGATATTGCCAAACAGGGCGCAAAAACCATTTTGCGTCATCTCGTTCGTCAACGAGACCCGGTTGATGCCTTGCGTGCGGCAACAGGGTTGACGTTAGCACTTCTACAGAAACGTGATCCGTATGGTTGCGTACCCGAGATCATAAAGCGAGAAAAAGAACTGGGGGTGCAGGCATCGTTCCAAGTAGCCGTCGGTCATAGGCATCCAAATGATGTCAATTATCGAATCGAGGATGACAGCGTCCGCGATTATTTACGCTTGATTCCTGATGCAGGTTTCGATCTCTGCTTGCATGGCAGCTACCGATCCACCGAGAAACCCGCTTGGTATGTGGAAGAAGCGGCACTTTTAACCCAGCGCCTTGGTAAACCACTTGGATCACGCCAACACTTTCTTTCATTCAACTATGACGCCTTGTTTACGGCTCAAGAACAGGTCGGCATTCAATATGATATGTCCATGGGTTTTCCGGATCGCACAGGTCCACGCGCAGGATTCTCCTATCCTTATTTCCCTTATTGTCTCAAAGAAGACCGTCCATACAACGTTTTGCAACTTAACTTATTTCTTATGGATGTCACCTTGCGAAGCTATATGAATTTAAAGGGTATAAAAGCTTGGGAGGTCATTAAGTCCACACTTGATGAATTACGCCATAAACGGGGATGCGTATCCACGGTATGGCATCCCATTGTTTTCGGGGGGGCGCGTGACCCTGGTTATGACCGCTTGTTCTGGGAAATGATCAATTACACGCGTGAAACGGGCGGCCTGGCAACGGATGGAAGATCCATCAATGCTTTCTGGCGCCATCACGCAAAAAACTATTCCAGCTTTTAGTCAAGACGTGTCATCGGCATTGCAAAAGCACTCGTGTGTGCATAAAGACGATTTTTAATGTCTGCGTTTGGGTATGAATAATAGACTCACGTAGAATTTTTCAAAACCAAAACTTATTAATGAGAGAATATCCTATGGCATTTATTTTCATGGCGGCTTATACCAATTACCGCAGAGATCCTAGAGTAAAACGCGAGGCTGAAGCATTGGTAGAGTCTGGTCACCGTGTAGTGTTTCTGGCTCGACGCCAGGCCGGTGAACCGAACTGTGAGACAATCGCAGGCGTGGATGTCATCAAGACTATTGGTTTGAAGAGCAAGTGTACTTCTTTTATCGAATACTTGCTTGACTACGTTATATTCTTTTTTATGATCTTCGCTCACTTATTACGGCACCCGTTGCGTTACCAGTTAATTCATATCAACAATATGCCTGATTTCCTTGTGTTCGCAACCTGTCTGCCACGTTTGTTAGGCATCCCGGTGATTCATGATATACACGATTTGATGCCCGAAATCTTTGAGGAAAAGTTTTCTTCCGGAGAAAAGCACTGGGTTGTTAGAGCACTCAAAATACAAGAAAGGTGGTCTGGGAAATTTGCCTCAGCGGTGCTTACTGTCGAGAATCGCTTAAAGGATATCCTGTATGAGCGCGGCATCCCGCGTGAAAAAATTCACGTACTGATGAATTTACCGGATGACCGTATTTTCGTGAGACGAGAAATCTTGCCACTCAAACCCCACGGTGCACCGTTCGTGATGGTTTATCATGGTACACTGGCACGTCGACTTGGACTGGATATTGCCATAGAGGCTGTATTTAAAGTCAAAAACGAGATACCTCACTTGGAACTCCGCATCATCGGGGCCGGCGAAGAACAAGCACGATTGATAGCTTTACGCGACAGTCTTGGCTTGCAGGATATAGTAAAGTTCAGCGAAGGCTACGTTCCGGTAGAGAAGATCCCCGCGATGATCCATGATGCCGATGTCGGCCTTATTCCTTTACGCATTAGCAGCGGCACAGACATCATGCTTCCCACTAAGTTGCTCGAATACGTAACCATGGGGATTCCCTGCATCGTGCCAAAAACAGGCACGATCTACCGCTATTTTGATGAAGAAATGGTGCAGTATTTCGAAGCAGAAAATGTTGATTCCCTCGCCGAAGCAATTATCACACTTTATCGAAATCCCAATAAACGAACCACTTTGTCACAGCTTGCAACCGAACGATTCGCAAATATTTACAACTGGAGTGCGCACAAAAAGGTGTATACAAGCCTGGTTGAACAGCTTCTAAGACAATAATACCCTCCTTAGGAATGCGCATGAAATAATTTAGGCACTTTGCTCCCTCTCCAACAGGGCATAGCTATAGAGCCGTGAATTGATTAAGATACATTGGCACCGGCATATTGAGTGCCTGGTAAACTAAAAAACGAGATGACACGCTTAGTATTTTTTTGTAACGAATCCAATGCAGAGACGAGTCGTTCTTTCAAATCCTCTTTA
>CAIQND010000852.1 GCA_903873045.1 uncultured Methylococcaceae bacterium
GGGATCATTTCAAAATCTGGTGCATTTAGCAAGCATCGGCGACTTTTTTCTGTCTTATGATGGTATCTATCTAATTTTTATAATTTTTTATTAACGCTATGGAATCGGAGATTTGAGTAGAGATCTGGGTGTCTGATATTCGTGATGCCAAGGGCAACAAAGATCGCTTGGTGCCGTTGCCAATAGCGACGTTAACCTGCCTGCGCCGTTTCTGGCAGGTGCATCGCAATCCGGTGTTACTGTTTCCCAATCGCCACGGCGGGCTTAAGTCGGCGCATTTGTCTACCACTCCGTTGGATCGCGGTGGAGTGCAAGCGACGCTGCGCCAAGTGGCCCAAGACTGCGGACTAAAAAAAAATGGCTCTTCTGACTTTGGCGTGATCAATAAAATTGTTAAAAAACAATATGATATAACCTATTAATCACTTGGCAGATTCTAAAATAATAACCACTTTTTCGTTTTTGTAATATCCCTAACCGATTGCTTTATCTACGAATTAATAAATACCACCCCTGTTACAGCATTTTAGGTGCTAAAAAATGGTTACAGTGCATATCCTCAGGCTTTAAAAATATATCATAACCATTTGATTTTTTATATTACTTGATCACGCCAAAGTCAGAAGAGCCAAAAAAATTACCCCGCACAGTCTACGCCACAGCTACGCTACCCATCTAATCGAAGCGGGCGTTGATCTGCTCGAAGTCCAGAAAATTCTCGGTCATCATAGTGTCCTGACCACAGCCCGATATACCCAACTAACCGACACCACCAATCAGCAGGCCGACCTGTTAATTAATGCGCTGATGAATGGCTTTGCCATTGACTGGAGGAACGTCAAATGATGCTGCTCTCATCGATCATTCAAACCTTTGAAGCCGAATTCCTGGCGACTTATCAGAACGCGCTTTTGCCCAGCCAGGGCAAAGCGTTGACCGCCCTAAAACTGTGCCGTACCACGCAAAGTCCGGTGATGTTGGCGCAATGCGACGGCTGCGAAAAACAAATTTTTATCCCGCATTCCTGCGGTCATCGCAACTGTCCCCATTGCCAGCATCATGAAAGCCAGCAATGGCTGGAACGACAACTTCAAAAACAAGTGCCGGCCGAGTATTTTTTGTTGACCTTCACCTTACCGGCCGAACTTCGGCCGTTGGCTTGGCAACATCAGCGCACACTTTATGACTTGATGATCCGTTGTAGCTGGGAGACCCTCAAAACCTTCGCGCAGAACGATCCCCAGTTACAAGGCAAGGCCGGTGCCATCAGCGTACTACACACCCATTCGCGCCGCTTGGATTATCATCCGCATGTGCATGTGGTGATGCCTGCGGCAACTATCGATGCGGATAAACGGCGGTGGCGTACAAAAACCGGCAACAACAAAAAAAACTATTTGTTTAACCACAAAGCCTTAGCGAAAGTGTTTCGCGCTAAACTGCTTAACGCCATCACACAAGAGGGGAGCCCGCTTCTGCCTCGCTATCCCAAAACCTGGGTGGTGGATGTCAAGTCCGTCGGCAGCGGCGACAAAGCGCTAGTCTATCTGGGGCGCTATCTTTACAAAGGCGTGATTCAGGAAAAGAATATTATTGCGTGTAAGGAGGGTCTGGTCACCTTTCGCTACCAAGACAGTAAGACGAAAAAGATGCTGACCCGAACGCTGCCCGACACCCAGTTCTTGTGGCTTATTTTTCAGCATGTGTTGCCCAAGGGCTTCCGGCGCACCCGTAACTTTGGCTTTTGCATGCCAACAGCAAACGGCTGTTAGCATGGCTTCAGGAATTGCTTCGCTTGAACCCCATTAAAATTTTCGTGGCCAGGGCATTACGACCTACGATCAAGTGCCCTTGCTGCGGAGGTGCGATGCGGATTGTGAAAACGCGGATTCCTGCTCTGTCCGCATTCGGGCAGCTTGCTCCATCCGGCTAACCGAGTGGAGGCGCAATCAGTTATGTAACTGCATCTGTCAATTTGGACAAAATTTAAATCGGCATTGTGAAGCTGAGAGCACCGCTTACCCGAAAAAAAGCTACAATCCACCATTTAATCAATACCACTCGCTAAAGGCATTACCAAAGTAACGCTTTTGTGTTGTTCTTACGGAATGCGGCTTTAGATTCCTCGCCGCAACCAACAAAATCCAAAAAGATATTTTCTTATAATTAAAGTATGTCTTCCGACTACCACCGGGCTTGTCCAACAATCGGTTAGATTGTGGCTCGCTTCGCTCGCACAATCTAACCTTATTCGTTATGCACAAGCGTATTTAAGCCCGTCATTCCGGCATCCATGCCGGAATGACGGCTTTACAATTTATGTAGCTTCCCATGTTGTTTAGGAGGGCAACAATTCATGCCATAAATCCTGCCAATCTGGATTACCTTGTTCAATTAGGCCAATTTTTGCAATTCGCCGCCATTTCTTGATTTGTTTTTCCCGCAATATCGCACTTTCCATACGTTCATGTACTTCATACCACACCAGATTATGAACGTTATACTGCTTGGTAAATCCATCGGCCAGGTTATTTTTATGTTGAAAAACCCTTTTAATCAAGTCAGAAGTTACGCCGATATAAAGCGTCCCATTACGACCACTCGCAAGAAGATAAACACACGGTTGTTTTTCCATGGTAATTCCTTGATTAAGTTAAAGACGAACTTTTGGCGTTAAGTGAATTATCTCGCTAATCAGGTTTTATTTCTGAGTCATTATATCTTTATATCGCCGTAATCTTTAACCGGTGCTTGATAGGTTGCGTTAGCTTGTAAATAATCGCCTGATGTTTCTTTAACGTTATACGTACTATCACCACCGATCTCGGCGCGTATACCCAAGGCTTGAAAATGTTTAACCGCGCACTGTATTTTGGTGCGTTCGTCTTAGGTTAATGCGTGGGTGTCGTTAAGGTCGTTGGTGCTTTTGGTTTCGATGACAAAATACAGTTCTTTAGCGTCGTTATTTTTAAGGTTGCGCTGTTTTACCACCAAGCCAAAATCGGGTTGATAGTTTCCGATGGGGGTAGGGATTTTATAAAACTCGGGCAGTTTTAAAAAGAAGACTACTTTGGGATCGTTGTCGGCTTGACGGGCAAAGTCATGTTCAGGCTGCGAATCGGCATCACATAACGCGTAATCATAAATGCCTTTATTGGGCGTGGGTTCTACCGGTGAGGAGGTGAAAAATTTGGTTTTAAACTGATCCAATGAAAAGCTGTCACCGGTTTCATGGTAACTGAGGGTGCGCAGCATTTCGGCCAGTTCAATGCGTTTAAGGTTATTTCTGCGAAAGAACTTACCCATTAGACAAATCCAATCGTTTTCTTGATTGGGAAAATCCTACTTTTAATGGGTAAAATATTCTCCGGAAATCGCCTTAAACTATGAACAATGAATAGCCTATTAACCACACATGAGCAGCAATATACAGGTATCGTCACCGTAGAGAC
>CAIQND010000853.1 GCA_903873045.1 uncultured Methylococcaceae bacterium
GACCAAAGAATCAGATAAGCTAAAGAAGAAATATCAGCGTAGAAACAAGTTAAAGGCTATTGCCAAAAAGAAACCCTGGGTGACAAAACACAACCTGGGTCGCAAAAAACTGGACAAGCAAGCGATCAAACACCAAGCGGGGGTTAGAACGATTGTGCATGAAGCCGTCAATCAGGTTATTGATAAGGCAGCGGTGATTGTCACCGAAGATTTAACCTCGCCGATTGCCGGAAATAAATTCGGTAAAAACGTGAGCCGCCGCTTGTCCGCTTGGACAAAAGGCGTTATTGCCAGCGCAATAGAAAATGTATCTCGCCGTAGAGGTTCTACGGTCGTTTACGTCAATGCTGCCTACACTTCACAAATGGATTCTTGCGACGGTTCCCTTTCGGGGAAGCGGCGCGGGGAGAAGTTTTATCGTGAAAACGGGGAGGTGTTGCAGGCAGATGTAAATGCCGCACGAAACGTATTAGCAAGATTACACGACTCAGAGATAAGTCGATGGCTACCCTATAAAAAGGTTAAAGCTATATTGCTACAACGAACCAGTGCCAATCGGTTGAAACTGCTCAACCAGGACTCCAGTTGCAGGTTGAAAAGCCTATCAACGGAGAGCGAATTATCAAATGAATATGTTTGTATATGAAATTTGAAGCACCGGTACAAGAACCTTATGTACCGGTACAAGAGCTTTATGTACCAGTACAAGAACTTTATGTACCGGTACAAGAATCTTATGTACCAGTACAAACATCTTTACGCCAGCCATGCCATGGATGGCAATTACAAAGCATACTTTATAGACACTTCGATTTGTCGGGTTACGCTGTCGCTAACCCCATACGCATCAACTTAAGGTAACTCGTAATAAATACCCCACGCTCCGGCGTGGGAATGCCGCCAGTGACGCTGGAGCGTTGCCGGATGAATTCCCTCGGTGGAGCGTGGGAACTAGGCAGAATATTGGGGGGATATTTTCTGCGTACTGCTTAAGAGGCAACTGATTTTAAAAAATTTTACTTTCAAATATAATGGCAGAAAGATTTTCATTATCAATTCAGCTAAGGAGATATTTGATGAACATTTTTTCAACCATCGCCCAAGCCATGCAATCCGTTTTTAACAAAGAAGCCGATGAGCTTGCAAAAGAAACTGGTTTTATAGAACGCCAACGTAAAGTTACGGGTTCTAATTTCATCAAAACACTGGTATTTGCTTGGTTACAGCCATTATCACCTCCAATTGAAGGTTTAGCCAGAGCAGGGTTTACCCACGAATTACATATCTCTGCACAAGGACTAGACCAGCGATTCACCGAAAAAGCTTGTGATTTCGTAAAAAGTGTCTTGGAACGCGCACTAAGCAAAGTTATTAAAGCAGAGGATGTTGTTGATATTGAAGTATTAAATCGTTTTTCTGCGATTTATGTGAATGATTGTAGTGTTGTTACACTACCTGACGAATTAAAAGATATTTGGGAAGGATCAGGGGGAAGCCATGGAGCCAGTAAAGCCGCCTTAAAAGTCGATGCGAGTATTGAATTAAAAACCGGGCAATTACAGTTTGGTCTGCTGCAAGGCAAGCATTCAGATAGTAAAAGTCCAATGGCCGAAAGCTCTTATGAGAAAGGGGCGTTGCGTTTACAAGATTTAGGC
>CAIQND010000854.1 GCA_903873045.1 uncultured Methylococcaceae bacterium
AAAAGCTCCAGCTTGGGAACCGCGAAGCCGAAGCTCCAGCTTCGCGAGACTGGAAGCTGGAGGTTGGGAACGAGAAGACATATTCCATCGTGAAATGTCGGGCACGAAAAACATGTGCCCGACCGACCGATCTACCTAACTTTATGGCTTTAGTTGGATAATATTTTTTTACAAGACCTGACCCCATTATTTTCAAGACCTGGCCCCATTATTTTTTTTACAAGACCTGACCCCATTATTTTTTGATTTCCACATGATTTTCTGGATACGGAATATTAATAACATTCAAAGGCTTGCCTTTATTTACAATATCGTCAAGGCCAGTGAGGATTGCTAATTGAATACTCTCAATATTCCCATGAGCTATAGGGCGGTAGCAGTCTCGTTGTAGCTGAACTTTATCGTAATCGTAATTTAGAGATTGAGAAATGCTATAAAGCATTCCTGTAAAAAGCTCATCACCTTTTTTGATCCATTGATCAAGAGAGTCATATTCATCTTTTTGATTTAGGTGGCTATTGTAGCTTTTCCATGCATGCGTGATGGCTTGCTCTTTTTTTGTTTGGTAGCGTGTTTTTATAAAAGGCAGTAGTCGACCATAAAATTCAATGTCAATCATGTTCAGAGCTTGCACATGGTCACGATTCAGCCTTTCCGCCCTAGTGGACATTAGGGTCTTGAATAATGCCATTCTGCGTTTACGCGTCTCTTGAAAAGCTTCTATTGTTTTTTGTGCTTGCACAGCAAAAATTGGCCCCAGAATTACTGCGGCAGTCATTATGATATCTTTTGATTCTATGTTCAGACTATCAAACAATTGAGTTCTCCTTACGTCTATCTTACTGTTATTAAACGACTAATACTGTTTAAGGTAGCAGTATTAAAGTCTGACCCTATTGATTTTCTAGTAATTTAAGAAATACCAAGTACCTATTACAACAGACAACCCTATCAAGGTAAACCATCCAAGCCATTTTCTAATTGACGCTTTTTGTTTGTTGTTAGTAATTGAAGCTAGATGGTTAAAAAAATTTGGGATTAATATATTAAAAAAAGCTCCAAATATTAACAATCCAATTAAAACTTCTAATAAATTTATTATCATTGCCATTTTCCTTTTCAAAAAAGCGAAATACTCTGAATATTAGCATGTTGGGCAACATCTTTTCGTTGCCCAACATCCAACGGTCAAAATCAAAATATCGAGAGATTTCTTCAATGCCATTCCTGCATTTCAACGCGAAAATATCGGGCACGAAAAGGATGTGCACGTCCTGGCTACGCGCTTATTTTTTCATAGAGTGATTCGGGAGCGATGTCTGCACCATTCTCCCAAGCGATTGTGCCGCCATCAATACTGGCTGCTTTAAACAGGTTCAAATCCCGCAACGGTTCAAAAATAGCCCATTTACCAATGTATTCTGAAAAATCGACGTTGCCACAAGTGCCATCATCAAACACAATGTTAAAGATGTAACCTTGTTGATAGTTAATTTCAATGACTTTATTCATATTCCACATAAACGCCAACACCTCAATTTAGTGGTTTTATTTTAGTAATGTCTTTACCTTCTTGTGCTAATTGCCAATCTTTTTCAAGTTCGTCAACATGCAAATCAATCCATTCGCGTACCAGTTTGGTCGCTGCTCTTGAATTTAATGACCCCCTTGAGGATATTGCCGTTAAAAGCAAACAAAGCATTTTCTCCCTGATATTCTGCATGAAAGTGTGGTGGGTTATGGTCATCGTAAAACATTCTGATGATGATTCCAAAAAATCTGGAAATTATTGGCATAGTCAATTCTCATAAAAACAGCATAACAATCAGAAACGAGGTTTTGATAATGGTGGATTGCCTAGGGTAAATCCACTTTATCAATTGTTAATAATAACTGAGGGCAGAGTAAAGTTAAATCTAAGTTTACTCTGACCTCGTTATTTTGATCGAGGATAGTTGATATTACAGTTCCTAGATTCCGCTCTGCTACATTGATGCCTTTCGGGAAAGTGGTTTTTCGCGGGCTGATTTAATTTTATAGGTGCGGCTTTAGCCGCGACTTCTAAAGCCGGTCTTTTTTAGAATTTTGGTGCTATACAATACTTCACAACCCAAATTGGCATCTCCCAGCAAATCAGTAATCTGCCGGATTTGTTGATCAACATCCGTCTGCCTTTTACCATGAACCATGGCAAACAGGTTATAAGGCCATTCCGGCAGATGTCGTGGACGGTGATAACAATGGCTGACAAATTTCAGTTGCCCGACTTGCAGGCCTAGCTCATCAATAACCTCATCAGGGACATTCCATACGGTCATGCCGTTAAAACGGTAACCCAGTTTATAGTGATTGGGCACTGCGCCAATGCGCCGAATAATACCTTGTTCCTGCATGGCGGTCATGCGCGTCATGACGATTTCAGCGGTTAAGCCCAGTTGTTCGGCGATACGTTGGTAAGGTTGTGGCGTTAGCGGTAAGCCTGCCTGGGTGGCATGCATAATGGCCAGGTCGGTTTCATCAAGTGTCATCATCAGGCTTCCAGTTTTAAGCCAACAAAATATTCATTGATTTTGGGCATGTTGTAAACCGTCAAACCGGTTTTTTGTTCTATCGCGGTCAGGGTTTGCCGGATTTGTTCAGGCGTTTCTGTCGCTATCACAAACCACATAGTAAGGGCATGGTTACGCGCGTAATTATGCGCCACTTCAGGAAAGGCATTGATGATGTCAGTGATTTCGTCAAAACTCTCCGGTGGCGCTTTAACCGCTGCCAAGGTTAAGGCACCGCCCATCAGTTCGGCATGATAAAGCGGGCCGAAACGCGACAAAGTACCGTTGTCCAACAAAGTCTGTAGCCGCTCAAGGAGCGCCTGTTCAGTTAATCCTAATTGTCCTGCAACCTGTTGATAGGGCGCGTCACAGATAGGAAAATCAACTTGCAGGGCATTGATAATACGACGATCTATTTCATCCATGTGTCAGTGATCTGGAGTTTGTGGGTTGATAAACCTAAAAAAATGATTTCGTCCACGAAAAGCACGAAAAGCACGAAAATATTCAAAGACATGCCAAGCTGTAGATCGTCACCCAAAGGGGGAATAGAGAAATCAATACAACATACTGATTCATTTCGTGTCTTTCGTGTCGGCTACCAACTTAAGGCGGGACAATTTGAGGTTAAGTCTCGACTATGTCCCGCTTTAGTCCACGAAAAACACGAAAAGCACGAAAAAAAGCAAAATATCAAAAGATTTATTTCGTTGTAGAGCCGCATAAGCAGACAAATAAGCGGCTATTTTAATCCGGGGATTTAATCGCCTAAACAGTACTTTAGTATTTCCGCTTACTCAAGCCCTAATGATTTCTTTGTTTTTCTTTCGTGTCTTTCGTGTTTTTCGTGGACTGAAGCTTTTTGCTATTGACTGTCCCGTCTTGAGTGGGTAGCCTTCGTGTTTTTCGTGGATAAACTGTGGTTTTTAGGATAAATGGCACCGCGTTGTTTAAAGCAACGGCGACTGAAGAGAACTTTTTGGTCAAATCCCGTCAAACCACAAGCAGCGTTGAGCTGTTCCAGTTGCGACAAGACGGTTGTCCGGTCTTTGCCATGAATCATGCAGTACAGGTTATAGGGCCATTCGGCATGCCGGGGACGTTGATAACACAGCGTGACAAAAGCAAACTGGCTGAGGTGTCCGCCCAGCTGTTTAACCAGATTATCGGGCGCATTCCAGACAATCATGGCGTTGGCGCGGTAACCCAGTTGGTGATGCTTGACGATAACTCCCATGCGCTTAATCAGACCGTTTTGTTTAAGGCGGGACAGACGTTCAAGCACTTCCGCTTCTGGCATGGACAGAGCGCTGCCAATGTCGGCGTAAGGGCGGGAGCTAATGGGCAGTCCTAATTGCACCCGTTCCAGTAGTTGTCGGTCACGGACATCAAGCATGATGGAAGTCCATTTTAAAACCCAAATCGATAAAGAAATCATCCAGCAAAGGCAAGGACATGGTTTTGTAACCGGTTTCCAGTTCTATGGTTTCCAGAACGGCTTGTAAATGCTTGGCATCGCTTGCAATAGCGACAAACCAGAGATTAAAACGGTGTTCACGTTCATAATTATGATTAACTTCCGGATGGGTGCTGACTTTATCGGCAACGGCTTGTAGTTGCTGCTCAGGAACTGCCATTGCCACCAAGGTACTGACACCGAGCTGGTTGGGTGGAATGATGGGGCCTATACGGCTGATAAAGTGTTGATCACTTAATTCGGTTAAGGCCGATAGCACGTCATCTTCACTGACGCCCAACTGCTTGGCAATGTCCAGATAGGGGCGCGGTGACAGCGGGAAATCACGCTGAAAATCGTTCAACAAGCGTTGGTGTAAAGGGGTCAACATCCGTTTATAAACCTGTTTTATGTGCCCGTGCGCTAAAAAATATACCGTTGGGTTTTTGAGCGGGCAGGCGGGTGATTTCTTGCAAAGTGTCGGTGTCATAAACAACCACTTGATTGTCGTCCCGTACAGCAACCCAGACTTGTTCGCCGCGTGGCGTAAATTCCATGTGCAAAACTGCTTTACCGGGTGTCAGGTTTTTAATGAGTGATAAGTCTTTAACGTCGATCACTTGTAATTGATTATTATCGGGCATGGCAAAATTGACCCACACTTGCCGTCCGTCCGGTCTGGCCATGACAAAAACCGGTTGTCCGGGAACCGGTATGGCTTTAACGAGTGTCCAGTTTTTTTTGTCGAGAACCAATACTTCATGCTTACCGATAGCCGGAACAAACACATAGTCGCCCGCTACCGCCCAGCCTTCCAGATGCGGCATTTTGTAAACGGGCAGTTTTTCATCGGTTTTAACGTAGTCGGGCAGGATACGTTTCACACCGTTTCCGGTGTTCCATAAATCCAGTAATGCCATGCCGCTTTCACCAAATAAACCGGCAATATAATAACGGCCATCAGGTGAAATTAAGGCATCGTAGGGCAGTTTGCCGATGTTTTTGAATTTTTCAATAATCGGCTTTTTGGGGTTTTTTATATCCAGTGTCCAGATTTCACCGGCATCAAATAAACTAAACACAAAACGTTGTCCAGGGGCATCCACCAAGCCAACGACTTTAGAAAGCTTGCCGTCACCGTAATCAGCCGGAATATCGGCGACCAGTTCCAACGTATCCGAGGAAAACACTTTAACGCCGCCGGGCGTGTAATTGGACACGGCGATTAACTTGCCGTCTTGAGAAATCGCTCCACCGATGCTGTTACCGGCCTGAATAATGCGTTTATCCAGTTTATCCTGCAATAGATCGATTTTACTTAAACCGCCATCGCGACCAAAAATATAGGCGTAACGCTGATCGCGGGAGAATACCACCGACGCATGAGACAAATCGCCCAAGTTGCTTATTTTTGCCAACTGTTTGTGTTCAGTGGTATTGATGATCAGTGCGGCTCCGTCTTCGCGCTCAATGACGATACCTAAATCGCCGGTGGCACGAGGGTCGGCAGTGACAGTATAGGAAATCAAAAAAATCAGAATCGAAAAAAAATTAATCATAAGGGTACAGTTATTATTTTGACCAGTGGTTACTTTTCAGAAGTTGATTTAAAGCGGTTTAATAAGATGACTAACTCATGTACGGTTGTGCTTGGGTTATCTGTTGCGGGTCTTGATATACCTTGGCTGTCTTTCCATGAATTGATCAGCTTTTGGGCATTGGTTATAGCGGTATTCTGCTGTTCTTGATTTAGAACGGGTAATTCATTCTTCTTGTATTGAATATCGCGCACCAGTTTTTCGATGAGTTCATCACTATCCATCGCTGTATTTCTATATTCATAATGCAGTAAATACCAAATTTCAAAACAGGGGTTGGAATAGGCCACTCTGATCTTTTTGCTATTAGCGCGGGTTATTGCCTGATTAAAATTTTCCAAAATATGACCGCCACCATGAGTTCTTTCTTCGTCACGATCAATGACTATCCATTGGTGATTAAAATCTTGATAATTTGGATGCTTGAGTAAATCTTGTAAAACCCCGCAGGGGTCGGTGTGATTGTGATTAGCAATAACTAAAGATGATGCGGCAATCTTGTGATTTTTTTTGAGGTCGTTAAAAATAGCATTGAAGTATAAAGGCGCTGATACACTGTCTTCACAAGCGATAACCAGCGTTTCGCGCTCATCTCTGGAAGCCTCTGTCCGGTTGGCTTTTTTTGCCTGTTTTCTGGCTTTTTTATTACTCTCAAAACTCTCGGCACCTTGTCTTCTGGCCATTACCACTCACCAATATAAGGCACCGCACCGAAACGTCCCTGCAAATAATGTTTTTCAAGATTATCTGTTGCTCTGACATCCTTGCCTTTATTGTTTTTTCTAAACTCAAGTAACGAATAAAGATGAGTGCTGCCGTATTGATTTTTTTCAGTAAACCAAATTTGATCGCGTTCAAAAAGTTCGGGGACTGATAACAAATGAATATCGTGAGTGACGAAAATGAGTTGCGCGTTATGCTTATTCAGTTCTTTATTATTGAAGAGTTTAATAAAACATTCTGTTAGCATTGGATGAAGGCTTGCATCAAGTTCATCAATTAATAATACTTTACCTTTTTCCAAGGCATCTAAAATAGGGGCAGAAAGCGCGAAGAATTTTTGTGTGCCTTGTGACTCATCTTCGTCCAATTCAAATAAGACTGAGCCAATTTCTTGATTTTCAGCGTTAAATTTTTTGTGGCGGGATTGTAATGATTCAATCGATGCGCTTGCGCCATTATTAACTTCGTGAAGCATTTTTTGTTTTGCTTCGTTTGGAATAGACGGATCATTCATAAAATGCTGAGTCGCCATATTGGTCACATCTTTTTGCCCAACGGCTATGTCTTCGATACCTAAGTCAGCAGTTTTGACTAATTTAGGCAATTCAGTTTTAGAGCCACTATTTGCTATATGAGTTAAAGAGAAATTAGCGTAGCTTTCATTTTCCAAGCCATCAATAAAATTAAAACGAACAAACCATTGCAGAATTTTCTTTGAAATGTCACCGTTATTTTGATCGCATTTCCAAATAAACAAATGGTTGTCGGGTACTTTTAATCCAATACCCTCTTTAAACTTTTGCTTATTAACGTAATGTAGATTCTGTTCGCTGTCTCGTTCAAACAGACGCGCTTCTTTTCCATTTTCATCGCTAAAAAGCCATTCAGCATAGACAGTTGTACTATCTGCTTCAAAGCCATAACGATATTTAATATTTTCTAAAAAAAATACGATTTCAAAATAACTCGAAGCTTGTTCTGTTTCCGTGTTTAAACGAAAAGGTTGATGCGGTAACTTATCAGTTGATTGCGTGATTTTAGGTTTGTTTAATACCAGATGACACATAAAGCCCATGGCTTGTAAGACATTACTTTTACCGCTGGCATTAGCACCGTAAATGACAGCGCTATTAAGCAGGTGATAGCCTCTTACTTGAAAGCTGTGTTCGCTTTCTTTGTTTGAGGCGGTATTCATGCTTAAAGTAACCGTATCTTTGATAGATCGGAAATTGCTGACAATAAATTGCAAGAGCATAATGAAGTGAAATAAAAATTAATAATAGAGCGGTATTTTGTTAGTTTTATACAAAATAGTATTTAATACAACATTTATTATTTGTTTTTATATGAAGTTCTACGCAAAACCCCAACCAACCACAATGCCTCATCATGATTCATGAATGGTTGCCACGGTGGCATAGCGGTGCCTTTGCGACCGTTAAGAATGGTCGTAACCAAAAATTCATCCGGTTTTCCGGTTAAGTTTTCAGGCAGTAACGCAGGCCCCATGCCACCTTGCAGGGTTAGACCGTGACAGGCACCGCAATCATTTTTAAGCAGATTGATTAGTTCACGCTGCCTGACTGACGAAGGTTCAGCCGCCAAAACAGTTTGCAAGGGGGAGTACAGAATCCATAAAAAAAGGCATCCAAAAACATGTTTCTGGATGCCTGCTGAAGATATCATCAAGGTTTAATTTCAGCGTAATAAGCGGCTACATTGGCAATGTCATCATCGCTTAATGAACCGGCAATGGCATTCATGATGTCGTTTTTACGGGTTTTATCGCGGTATTGTTCCAGCGCTGATTTCAGGTAAGCAAAATCACGTCCTGCCAACGGCGGAAATGGCGCATCGGCTGAAGGTGTCTTAATACCGTGACATTGCGAACACACGGCCGCTGCTCTGGCCTGACCCGCATAAATACTCGCGGCATTAACAGGCTGGGTCGATAACAGTCCCAGCATTAACGCACCTGAAAGCACCCTAATTTTCATTATTTGGCCCCTTTCATTTCGCTATCGCGCTTTGCCAAGTCATCAGGTGAAAGACCGCGTGTCATGTATTTAACTCGACCGTGAGAGAAGATACCCGCAGGGCTTTCCATGGCAATGGAGGCTATTTTTTCTAAAGAGGTTGAGTCATAAACAACGACTTCGTCACCGCTGTAGCCTGCGCTGATATACAAGAACTTGCCATCGGCGCTGTATTCAGGAAAATACGCATGACCGCCTACATCCAGTGTTTTAACCACTTCAAGGGATTTTTTGTCAATCAACTGAACGGTGCGGGCGCGGCGGTCTTTAGAGATAATATCCACAGCCACATAAGGCGCATTGGCATGGGCCGCTGGCGATTCAGTGCCGCCAGAGACGGGCACTTGTTTAACCACTTCCATT
>CAIQND010000855.1 GCA_903873045.1 uncultured Methylococcaceae bacterium
AGCCTTATCTGGATGTGCGTCCACTCGCGTCCGGCAATACCCACGAAACCCGTGAATATAGAATGCGTTGGTGGGACAAAAGCGAAGCGCATGGCGAATGGACCGGCGTACAAAAAGCAGTGTTGGGCTTGTAATCGGTAATGGCTTATCAATGCTGGCCGGGGTGGGCGCATCTGCTACTTGGGGAGCGACTAAAAGATTGGGTTGCTCAGTTACTTAAAGCCCTCTCCAGCGGGAGAGGGGAAATTAAAGTGGAGAAAACCCTTATTTAACCGGGTAAAATATTCTCCGGAAATCGCCTTAAACTATGAACAATGAATAGCCTATTAACCACACATGAGCAGCAATATACAGGTATCGTCACCGTAGAGACGCGATTTATCGCGTCTCTATTTATCGCGTCTTTATTTATCGCGTCCCAACATCCGAAAACCCACGGGTTATCATTTAGACGCGATAAATCGCGTCTCTACGGAGCCGCGGGTTAGCGATAGCGTAACCCGACGTATTGGGGCTGAAAATGTCGGGTTACGTTATCTCGCTACGCTCAATAAGCTAACCCGACATGGCCTCTATTACATGAAGATTGAGTTTACACAGATAACATCCCTTAAAGGGATGGTAGCCGTTAGCATTAAAATTATTTATCTGAAAATCTATAGCACCCAATAATTATGCCTCCAACTGGAGTACCCCATGACAAAAGCCAATAAAATAACCAACCCTGATGCCGTAAGCCTGTTAAAAACCCCGACCGGCATCAAGGGTCTCGACGAGATTACCGGAGGCGGCCTGCCGCAGGGTCGTCCGACCTTGGTCTGCGGCGGCACCGGCTGTGGCAAGACCCTGCTGGCCATGGAGTTCCTGGTGCGTGGGGCGACGCAATTTGACGAACCCGGTGTGTTTATGTCGTTTGAGGAAAAGTTTGGCGAGCTGTCGAAAAACTTCGCCTCTTTGGGTTTCGATCTGAATGAGTTGGTGAACCAGAACCGGCTTGCCATCGACTATGTGCATATCGAACCGAGTGAGATCGAAGAGGCCGGCGAATACGACCTGGAGGGGCTGATTATCCGCCTTGGCTACGCCATTGACACGATAGGTGCGAAACGCGTGGCGCTGGACACCATTGAGGCACTGTTTTCCGGGCTGACCAATGAGAACATCTTACGCTCAGAGCTTCGCCGCCTGTTCCGCTTCCTGAAAGACAAGGGTGTCACCGCCATCATCACCGGCGAACAGGGCGAACGCACCTTTACCCGCTTTGGTCTGGAGGAATACGTCGCCGACTGCGTCATTTTCCTCAACCACACTGTCGACCATCAGGTTGCCACGCGTCGCTTGCGTATCGTCAAGTACCGTGGCTCTGCCCATGGCACCAACGAATACCCGTTCTTGATTGACCAGCAGGGCTTCTCGATCATGCCGCTCTCATCCCTCGGTCTTGATCACCCCGCCTCTACCGAACGGATATCTACCGGCATCGCAAGACTGGATGCCATGATGAACGGCAAAGGCTACTACCGGGGCAGCTCTATCCTGGTTACCGGCACCGCCGGCACCGGCAAGTCCAGCCTGGCCGCGCATTTTGTCGATGCCGCCTGTAAGCGCGGCGAACGCTGCCTGTATTTCGCTTTTGAGGAGTCGCAAAAGCAGATCATCCGCAATATGCGTTCCATTGGCATCGATCTGAGTCAGTGGGTCGACCAGGGTTTGCTGAAATTTCAAAACTCCCGCACCACTATATATGGCTTGGAGATGCATCTGGTCGTGATGCACAGGATGATTGAAGACTTTAAACCTGACATTGTCGTTGTCGACCCGATCTCCAACCTGGTGGCGGCAGCCAGCAAAGCCGAAGTTAAGTCGATGCTCTCGCGCATGATCGATTACCTGAAAATAAAACAGATTACGGCCTTCTGTACCGATCTCACTTCTACCAGTGGCACTTTGGATCTGAACTCAACCGACATTTCGTCGCTGATGGACACCTGGTTGCTGTTGCAAGTCTTGGAAACCAGTGGCGAGCGCAACCGTGGCCTGTATCTCCTTAAGTCCCGAGGCATGGCACATTCCAATCAGGTGAGGGAATTTATCCTCAGCGCCAGCGGAGCGCAACTGCGGGATGTGTATATCGGCTCCGGCATCGTGTTAACCGGTTCGGCCAGGGTTGCGCAGGAAGCGCGTGATAAAGCGTTAGCCTTGGAATGCCAACAGGAAATCGAACGCAAGCAGCGCGAGATCGAACGGAAAAAAACTTTAATAGAAGCGCAGATTATCGCCCTACGCACCCAGTTTGACTTGGAGAAGGAGGATTTGGATCGGCTTATCGCCAGAGAACAGCAGCGGGTTGAAACGTTTGCCTTTGACAACCTGGCTATGTCTAATTTGCGGCAGGCTGACGAACAAATTGAAGGCTTGACCGACCAAGGAGTCCCGCTATGACCAACGCAGAGAACAACGAAATAGAACCG
>CAIQND010000856.1 GCA_903873045.1 uncultured Methylococcaceae bacterium
AGCCTTATCTGGATGTGCGTCCACTCGCGTCCGGCAATACCCACGAAACCCGTGAATATAGAATGCGTTGGTGGGACAAAAGCGAAGCGCATGGCGAATGGACCGGCGTACAAAAAGCAGTGTTGGGCTTGTAATCGGTAACTGTTTATCAATGCCGGTCGGGCTGCAACCCATACGCATCAAGCTAAGTGCCCTCAGCAGCGTAGTTCGGGTTAGCGATAGCGTAACCCGACGCATTGGAGCTGCAAATGTCGGGTTACGTTATCTCGCTATGCTCAATAAGCTAACTCGACATGGCTTGCTGACGAGTAGGATGGGTAGAGCAGCGCGAAACCCATCGCATAAAGAATCAATTATGATGGGTTTCGGCTATCGCCTCTACCCATCCTACGCGCTCCAGCTACTAAATTGAATGGCTATGATTATTCGAAGTTTCGCTGACCTACACTTGCTTAAAGAGGCCTTAATTAACAGAGACAAATTAAGTGGATCGGGAGCGGTCGTGAAGACGTTATCCGAAGAGGAGAAAAAAACCACAATAACAGAGCGAATCTCCGAGCTGGTAATACCTCTCCAAGATAATTTGTCGGAGTTGGCCAAGCTTGAGGATTTACTGAAACGACATGATGATTTATGGTTAGGCTTTTCACCAGTCAAGGGTTGGGTTCTGCTTGATCGAAAGCATCCAGAATACAATGATTGGAATCGGCCTTTTATTTTGCTACGTGATGGCAGTATTGATCGGTTAAGTCGGGAAGAATTCAGCAATGAGCCGAAAGGCCCGTGGAGTTTGCACTTTTGGAAGCGCCTTGATAGTGCCACTAAAACCCTTGCGGGGTCAGTTGCCGTTCTATTGCCGGAGATACGGAGCTACATCCAAGAAGCGGAGCAAGCTGCGCAACTTCGTGTCAAGGAATTGGAGCGGCTAGAAGAGTTGCGTATCAAAGAGTCGGAGTGGGCTGCGCAATTAAGTGCCGAACATACAATCGACCGTAACGAAGACTTGGCAACTCGTATCGACGACGAACCACGGTTTAGTCCAGAGATTTATTCATTTGCTGATCTTGAGATTCAAGAAAAGTCGGCTACAGCAAAAAAAGAACATTACGCTGCGGCTCTGCCAGCTCGTGTTCGCTGGTTGAGCTGTTGGGCAAAACGGATTCAGGACGGCACACCAGCATTAGAACCCGCATGGAGCCGAGGCATTGCAGCAGCTGATCACCTTGATGAGAACGGCATTCACCATCTTTGGCATTTTACAGACATCAGAAATCTTGACCGTATCCACCATGAGGGTGGACTGCTGAGCTATTCTGGCCTGTCGGCCTTTGGGGTTTGTGCCCATTTGGTGGCTAATGATTATTCCCGAAGCTGCGATTTAAGACTCGGAAGAGAACGCTACGTTCGGTTGAGTTTCATCAATAATTCGTGGTTTTTTCAGCGTGTTTACAAGCAAATTCACCAAAGTGGCCTAGTTTGGCTACGATTCTCTTTGCAGTCTCTGGCCTTGGGTGAAGTGACCTATTCATTGGGCAACGCAGCCTCTGGCTCTCGTCTCCAAAATGATCTTCCTTATGCGGGCATAAATTGGGAAGGGGTTAGGCCTTTTTCTGGACTGCATGTGGATAACAAAGGGGAAATCATATACCCAGAATTACATTCATACGAAATTGGAGACGACGTGCTTTTTCGACAGATAAGCAAAATGTGGAATTCCGAAATCTTAATTAAGCATTTCTTACCCTTAGAATTTTGCAGCGGAGCTTTTGATTGTCGTACCGGTAAAATCATTCAGTTTTAACAACAACATTAATTTTAAAGCACCAGTGGAGAGTTCATGGCTAGTCGCCCTGTTTATATCCCGAATGTAAAAGGTAAAGCCTTAGTTACACCGGTTAGTGTGGAATTCAAATGGATTGCTGGCATGTCAGTTAGCCAAAAGCAAAAATGTATCCATTCGCTTCATGAAGCAGCGGCACAGAGAAAGATTGTGAAGGTATTGGAAATCTCATCGAAGTCTGAAAATCCGTTAGGTGTAAAGCTGAGTGCATTTAACCTGCACATTGTCACGCCAAGCGGCATGAAAACTACGGTTGAAAATGCGTTTCAGGCCAGCAAAGTCTATCGCAATGGTGGCCCCTATCTTGATTTACTGGAAACAACCCCGAGAGAAGCAAAGAAAGATTCCAGGCTCAATACGAGTGGAGATTTAGTTGGCTTTCGCCTTGAAGGCGAAGATTGGCCAACACGCCCGATAACTGCTTTTTATGACTGGCTATATTTATCCGCTTTACGGCAATCACCAACATTGGCGGAACAATTACTTGAATTTGACGGATTCACTGATATTGAGTTCAATCCAGAGCGCTCGTTGAATTGTCAAGCAGCTTCTGCTGCTTTGTTTGTTGTACTTACAAGACGGGGCGAATTTGAGGCGGTAACCTCAAATAGGTACTCCTTTCTTGAGAGGCTAAATGCTAGCAGGGTGACTTCAAGACCCATGCAATCTAGCCTATTCTAAATCCGCACAAAACTGGAGTCACAAGACTGAGGTCAGAGTAAACTTAAATGCCTAACATTACGCTCAACCGGAGCGCAGTTAAAATCCGGTTTTATTTTTCAGCTTTTCGAGCCGCGTCCAGTTAGCTCAACGTTAGGGGGCGTAATGAACGAAGATGCGAAACAAACGAAAAATTCATCAGACGTCCTCTCCGATTGGCGCTTTTGGCTACTGATAATGTGGGGTCGTTCTCATTTAATTCTGGCCGAAGGATTCGGATATTCGCAAATAATTCGAGCCG
>CAIQND010000857.1 GCA_903873045.1 uncultured Methylococcaceae bacterium
ACAAGAAACACACACCAACCCAGCTTTTTAAACATAAAATCTCCATTTCCCAACATTGATAAAAAAGTTGTATTACGTAAAACAATAAATTTTGCGACCTATACCAGCGTAAGTATTCAAGCCCCCTCGCTATGCTCTCCCCCTTTGAAAAAGGGGGATTGAGGGATTTATTTAACAAATGTCCCCTAACCCCTCTTTTTCAAAGAGGGGGACTTAATAGTTACATATCAGCCACACAGCAAGCCAACAAATAGATCGTTGCCAACCGGGTGGGCAGCAATGTCATTAAGTTAAGCCGTTCGCTGAGCGGAGTCGATTTTACTGGCTTCGGCTCCGCTCAGCCAACGGTTTATCTTACCAAGAGGCACTTAACTTAACGACATTGGTGTGGTATTTACTTTCGTTATGCTTGATTGTCAGCACTGTTGATTGTAGCCGACATAAGCAGGATGATTCAATCCCTCTACTCCCTAAGCTTGATACCTTCTGCAATAAACTGAACCGTTTCAGCCGGCACCTCACCCATTACGGTCAGTTGAAAATTTTTAATGGTTCGGCTATAAGCATTAACGGCACCGACTGATTGAAGTCCCAGTTGCATCGAGGCCATTTTATTTTCCATATAAATTGACACCGATGTAAAGCCATCACTCAGTAATAAATGATCGACAGACTGCTCTGCGTTGTGCATCGGTTTACGGGCAAAAAATACTTCCCGAAAACCGACTGGCATTTGTGTTACCACAAAGGCCGCCTGATCTGAGGATTGCGTCTGTATCGGCTGAATAGCTTGAGCGGGATAAACGGCATCCAGAAATTTAACATCGACAAAAGGCAGCGACTTTTTAACTTCTATATCCGTAAAAACAACCTGTTCCAGAAGTACACCTACATTATCATAAACCACCACTTTAAGAGGCAAAAACTGTTGTTTTTCTATCCAGATTTTTCGGGGATAGCGGGTATTATCTTTAGGTTGAATAGCAACAATATAACTTGGCCGCATGGCAATATTTTCTTCACCCACTATCTCAAATTGATAAATGCTTCCCATATCATCCAGATTTTTAGGCGTATCAACCAGAAAGGAATGTTCAAAAGGCCGATGATCGACAAGCGTTTGTTGCGTTTCTTTAAACAGGCAACTAACCTGATCTGCGTCCCTGATAATTTCACGCATGGGCGAATTTAACGACAACAGATGTTCCTGCTGAACCCCTTTGTCAGCCGCGTGAACATATTTCATGGGTTCCAGCTTGCCATTTTTAAGAAATGCAACGGTTCCCTGATAGTTCAAAACTGCCATGGCGTGGTTCATTTTTTCCAATACCTGCCTGGCAGTTAACACGGGGTCGCTTGCAAAGACACTGCTTGTCCACAAGAATCCCGCCAGAAAAAAACACTTAATGCCCATCATTTTTGACTATAGGTCGCGACTCTGGCGAAAGGCTGAAAATCAGGCTCGCCATTGGTGTAAACACTACTGTTATGTGCCTGAAGATAATCATTAATACGTTTGTTCAGTTGATTTTGCGGTACGTTAACGGAATTGACTGATTTTTCTGGATGTGGTTGTTGCGCTACCTGAAGTGCCGATGCCGCTTTAAACTGCTGATCCGGATCATTCATACTCCGCCCAACAATGACCGCAACAATGACGAGTGATGCCGCCAGCGCAACTTGTTGATGACTTGGTTTGAAGCTTTTACGTTGGGGCAACAAATAAACAGGCTCTTGCTGGATTTGTTGCTGTATTTTTGTTGAAAAATCAGCCTTTGTTAATAAAAAAGCCTCTGCTTTCATGGCATGGCTGATCATTTCATATCGATTCAATTTATCTTGTAATTCTGACTGTGAGCGCATTTTTTTCAGTAAAGACAAAGCGTCAACAGGGTCGAGTTCATTATCAAGAAATTGAGATATTTTTTGATTTAAATCTTCAGACATTAAGAACCACCGTGTTCCAGCAAAGGGTTTAATTTATTATCGATCGCTTCACGCGCTCTAAAAATGCGTGACCGTACCGTACCAACAGGACAATCCATAGCGTG
>CAIQND010000858.1 GCA_903873045.1 uncultured Methylococcaceae bacterium
CCCGGCATTTCTTCAATAATGGCATGGCATTGCTCATACTGATCCGCGCCTAAAGGTGCGGTTTCAGTGATTTCACCGTTTAATCGATAAGCCGTACAAATACCAATGGTTGCCAAGCCATCCAGAACATCCAGTTTGGTTAAACAAATACCGCTTAAGCTGTTTAGTTTTGCCGATTTGCGCATGGCGACGGCATCAAACCAACCGGTGCGCCGTTTACGTCCGGTAGTCGCGCCAAATTCATGGCCTTTTGTACCCAGATGATCACCACAAGCATCATGCAATTCAGAGGGAAATGGCCCATTGCCAACGCGTGTTGAGTAAGCTTTGGTAATACCCAGAACATAATCAAGATCAAGCGGCCCCAGACCGCTACCTGTCGCTGCGCCGCCCGCCGTGGTGCTTGATGAAGTGACATAAGGAAAAGTGCCGTGATCAATATCCAGCAAGGCACCTTGAGCGCCTTCAAACAACAGGTTTTTTCCTTCCGCCTGAAACGTATAAAGCGCTTCGCTGACATCCGTTAACATAGGCTTGATGTGCTCGCCCAAGGCAAGCGCTTCATCCAGAGTCTGCTGATAATCGACCGCATCTGTATGATAATAATGAGTCAACATAAAGTTATGATACTCAACCAACTCTTTGAGCTTTTCAGCAAAGCTTTCAGCATTCAGCAAATCGCCGGCACGCAAGCCCCGTCGTCCCGCCTTGTCTTCATAAGCAGGCCCAATGCCGCGTCCGGTTGTACCAATCGCTTTACCGCCACGCGCTTTTTCACGTGCCTGATCGATAGCGACATGTACAGGTAAAATCAGAGTACAAGCCTCACTGATGAGTAAACGGTTTCTAACCTGAATACCGGCTTTTTCCAAAAATTCGATTTCTTCCATTAAGGCATTCGGAGATAACACAACCCCATTACCAATCATGCACAACACATTTTCCCTGAGTATGCCGGAAGGAATAAGGTGCAATACGGTTTTCTCGCCGCGAATTACCAGCGTATGTCCGGCATTGTGACCGCCCTGAAAACGCACGACTGCGTGTGCTTGTTCGGTCAATAAATCAACCAATTTACCTTTTCCTTCGTCACCCCATTGAGTGCCGATGATAACGACGTTTTTTCCCATAATTTTTCCAGGCTTAAGCTAAAGGTCTGACGACCCAATTTTGATTATCTAGTTCTAAAATAGAGGTGCAACCTAATTCTTTTGCACTTCCGGTTTGTCCTGGCAATTGTTGAACAACAGCCAGTTGCTGAGCACGTAAGTCTCTGATTTTATCGTTTAACACGACATCATCTAAATACGGCGCAAAAATAAGCTCATGCGACTTTACTTGGCAGGCTTGTTTACTGAGTGATGACAATAATTTTAAATCCGCACTAAAACCCGTCGCCGGACGCGCACGTCCAAACACCTCACCAATATTATCATAACGCCCGCCTCTGGCTATTTCTCTACCCACTGAGGGTATAAAAGCGGCAAATACCATGCCGGTATGATAATGATAGCCACGCAACTCAGCCAAATCGAAACTGACAGGCAGTGATGGAAAACGCGCAGCCAGTTTTTCCGCAATGGCTTCCAAATCCGCCAAGGCATTTTTTACGTCATCATTGGCTTTCAAAAAAACGGCTCTGGCTTTATTAATCGTGTCTTTGCCACCATTCAATTCGGGCAACTTCAAAAACATGAGCTTAAGATCACTATCGATCGCATAGCTATCCATCAAACCCTGAAGTTCAGGCCTGGCTTTACGTTGCAAGACATCAAATAATTCACGTTCCTGAGACTCGGTTAATTCTGCTTGTCTGGACAAAGCACGGTAAATACCCACATGCCCCAAATCCAGGTGAATATTTTGCAACCCGGTTATAGCTAACGTTTCCAGCATCAAGCGTATAACTTCCACATCACTTTCTTTACCGGCGTGCCCATAAAGCTCAGCACCAATTTGCATGGGGCTACGGGTCTTTTCCAGCGGATCTCCACGGGTATGTAATATAGTCCCGGCATAGCACAAACGCGTTGGCCATTCATGCTTAAGGTTGTGAGCGTCTATTCTGGCTACTTGCGGTGTCATGTCAGCTCTCACGCCGAGCATTTTACCACTAATTTGATCAGTCAGTTTAAAGGTCTGCAAATCCAGATCATGTCCGGAACCGGTCAGTAAGGAATCCAGAAAATCAATAAAGGGGGGAATAACCAGGTCATAACCCCAGCAAGCAAACAAATCCAGTAGCTTGCGTCGCAAGCTTTCCAGATGTTTAGCCTCTTCCGGCAAAACTTCATCTATGCCATCAGGCAAAAGCCAGGAATCTTTTTGTTGCATGTTTTGTATGTCCACTCAAACAAAACGCCCCGCAAGCGGAGCGTTTTTTATATTTTCAAATGCAGGTTGGGTTAGCTTAAGCAATTTTCCGCGAAGAACAGTCTCAACGTTTTATAACTACTTTTGTTTCTTAAAGTACTGAAAAAAGTCAGAATCAGGATCCAGCACCAACATGCCAGAACTAGAAAAAGTCTTTTTATAAGCATTTAAGCTACGGTAAAAAGTAAAGAACTCGGTATCTGCGCCATACGCCTTGGCATAGATGTCTGCTGAAGTTGCATCACCTTCGCCCCGCAGTTTTTCTGCATCACGAAAGGCATTAGCCAACGTAACAACACGTTGCCTGTCTGCATCTGCTCGAATTCTTTCGGCGGCTTCCGCACCTTGCGAACGAAATTCACGCGCTACCCGTTCACGTTCGGCTTCCATTCTACGGAATACCGAGGTACTGACTTCGGGAGGTAAATCAATGCGCATCACTTGAACATCAATAATTTCCATCCCTAAATCAGCCGCAACCGCTTTGGAATTGTTGGTTAAAATCTCACGTATGGCGCTACGATCGGTTGAAATCAGCTGCTTGATATTTCGCTTGCTAAACTCACTCCGAAAAGCGTCTTTAATAATTTGATCCAATCGCAAATTAGCCTGATCAATATCACCGGCAACAGTGGTATAAAAAGTGCTCACGTTACCAATACGCCACTTAACAAAAGAATCAACAATAACGTTCTTCTTTTCAGCGGTTAAAAAACGCTCGGGTTTCGCATCCATCGTTTGAATACGCGCATCAAACTTCTTGATATTGTTGATAAAAGGCAGCTTAAAATGCAACCCTGGCTCATAATCGTTCTTTACGATTTCGCCCAAACGAAATTTAATCGCCTTTTCTGTTTGACTAACAGAAAACACACACATTGAGCCAACCAACAACAAAAATGCTGCCAAGCCTACTAAAATTTTATTTGGTGTCATTAACGTCCCCTTGCATCACGGCTACGAATTGAATTTCGCTCAACAGTCGACTCCGGTACCGCAGTCGGTTGGGACTGAGGTTGATCGGCAGTGCTTGTTGGTGAGTTCGTGGTTAATGGTTGCGATGATGCTTGTTGCTGCAACATTTTATCAAGCGGCAAATAAAGTATATTATTGCCGCCTTTAACATCAACCAAAACTTTACTTGTTTCAGTCAATACCGCTTCCATTGATTCAATGTAAAGACGTTTGCGTGTTACATCGGGTGCCTTGGTATATTCCGTCAATAACTTGGTAAAACGATTGGTTTCACCTTCGGCCTGAGCAATCACCTGCTCCTTATAACCCTCAGCTTCCTGTATCTTTCTGGCCGCTGCACCACGCGCTTTAGGCACCACGTCATTAGAGTAGGCTTCCGCTTCATTAATCAAACGCTGCTCATCTTCCCGTGCTTTAATAGCATCTTCAAATGAGTTTTGAACCTGTTCCGGCGGTTGTGCATCCTGTAAGTTGACACTGGTAATTTGAATGCCTGATTGATAGCTATCCATGACATCCTGGATTTCTTTTTTAATCAGCGTAACAATTTCACTACGACCCTGGGTTAACACAAAGTCCATCGCGCTACTACCCACAACGCCACGCAGGGCGCTTTCGGTAACCTGTTTTAAGGTTAACGCAGGATTAACCACATTAAAGATAAATTGCTTGGCATCCTTAACCTGGTATTGAATAGCCAAACGAACATCGACATAATTTTCATCTTTGGTCAGCATCAGAGCTTCTTTTGGCACTGATCCGGTGACCTGCTCACTGCCACCGCTGCGATAGCCTACTTCGATAAATCGCTGTTGTTTTACATTAACAATATCAACCCGCTCAATAGGCGTGGGCAAATGCCAATTTAAACCAGACTGAGTAGTGCCAATATATTTGCCAAACCGTGTTTCAACGCCATGATTACCTTCATCAACGATATAAAACCCGCTTAAGCCCCATAAAAGGACTGCACCGCCCACAAGAAAACCAAGGCTTTTCATTGAAGCGCCTGAAGAGAAGTTTCTTGGCGAACCTTCGTTATCTCCATTACCTCCGCCAAAAAACTTACCTAATTTTTCTTGCAATGAGCGTATTGCCTCATCTAAATCAGGAGGCCCTTTCTGGTCACCTCGACCACTCCAGGGGTCTTTCTTATCGCCGCCAGGCTCATTCCACGACATACTTATACTCCATATTGGATTACTTGATTAATTTATCCCGCAGGATGTTGTGTAACATTCTAACTTAAATCTTTAAAAAAGGCGAAAGGCACAAGGCACAAGGCAAGAAGCGAAATTTAAAAAAATCAACCTTCACCCAAGTCACTCTTTGCCTTTAGCCTTACCACTCTTACGCCTTTAACCTTACACCTCAAGATCTTCAGTTTTCACGTCTTTTAACAATCCCAAATGCTTTACATCAATTTCAATGACTAATTCGTTGGCACCGAACTCATCAATATGCTCGTCAATTATTTTTGCGCAAGTAAATAGTTTTGCCCTGATATTACCTTGATGGGGCTGTAAGTAACAACGTTTTTTAACTTTGGTAATCGAAAACAGTTCCGCCAGAACTTGATAAAGCAGATCAACACCCGCGCCCGTTTCAGCAGATAACCAGACACGAACCGGATTGCCGGCATCATCCCTGTCAATATGCGGCTCAATGTTATCCAGTAAATCAATTTTATTAAAAATTTCAATCTGCCTGACTTTATCAGCGCCTATATCATCCAAAACCTGATTGACCTGAACAATAATTTCATCCCTATCATCGCTACAGGCATCAATGACGTGCAGCAATAAATCAGCTTCACTGGCTTCCTGCAAAGTCGATTTAAATGCCGCGACCAATTCATGTGGTAAATGACGGATAAACCCAACGGTATCAGCCAAGACAATTTCGCTGCTATTAGGCAACTGACAACTTCGCAAG
>CAIQND010000859.1 GCA_903873045.1 uncultured Methylococcaceae bacterium
GCTGTGCCAGTCCCTGCAGCCGCATGGTTATTCGGTTCGGCTTTGGCGATGTTCGGTGCAGTCAGACGTCGCGGTAAAGCTTCTGTCTAAGTGCTACGCTGATTCGGGTCAGTTGACCTTTTAATCGGAAAGCGCCGCGCGTTCTCGCGTGGCGCTTTTTCTGTTGGGGCTCCGTGCTACAATAAAGTCGAAACGGCTTTTATCGGAGCGATATAGCTCGTTTTTTCGGGTTCCCGTTTTTTATTCCAAATAGTTACCATGTCCACATTATTAAATACTTCCACCCTGACTGATTCCTCAGCTTCCCGTCGCGCTTCAGCCTTGCCGAACTGGTTGCGTGAGCCGTTGTTACACTTTATCGTGCTGGGCGGCTTGCTGTTCGCCATCGACCATTATCTGGTCGGCAAGACCGAAGACCCCAACACCATCGTAATCACCGAAGAAGTGGATGACGAAGCCGATCAGTTATTCCTGGATACTTACGGGCGTAAACCCGACGACAAGGAACTGACTGCGTTGCAAAACGTCTGGCTGGACAACGAAGTGCTTTATCGCGAAGGCTTGTCGCTTCAGCTCGACAAGGCCGACGATATGATTCGTGATCGAGTTATTTTTAAAGCCTTAAGCGTCATTGACGCAAACGTCAAAGTTCCACCTTACGACGACAAATTACTACGCGACTGGTTTGAAAACCATCGTGCTAAATACGACGAGCCCACTCGTTATGATTTTCAAGAAGCAGTCATGTCAGGCGATAACTCCGAAGCAACTGTACGAAGCTTCGTAACAGCCTTAAATTCCGGAACGCCCGGTGACGCTAATGCCGGCTTACGTGTCTTCAAAGCTCGGCCTAAAACCAACCTCGAACAAAGCTACGGGGCAGATTTTGCTAAAGCGCTAGACTCTGCACCGGTTAACGAATGGCGTGCCTATTCAACCCGTGAGGGCTGGCGTGCAATCAAACTGGATGTGATCGCCCAACCTAAACCCGCCGAATATGATAATCTTCGTGGTGTGGTTTTCCAAGACTGGACTGACGCGACCTTAGCCGAACAACGTAGCGCTGCCGTGAAACTTCTAGCCAAGAAATACACAATCAAACTCGAGATTGTAAAACCATGATGCGAATAGTCCGAATTGCACTATTAACAATCCTGACGTTACTCAGCACAACATCCAGCGCTCATGAGATGAGCATGGCCGAAATGCAGGTGCGCGAAGTCACCAAGGGTCAATTTCTATGGCAATGGATGGCTGGCGAAAAACGTGCGCCCAGTGATGTTTTAAAGTTGGTCTGGCCCGAGGGTTGCCATACCGAAACCAATCTATTAAAGTGTGACGAGGCCGGTTTAGAAGGTACTTTGTCCATTGAAGGATTAGGTAACGGGTTCTCTGCGGCAATGATCAAGATACTATGGCTAGACGGACAAACCCGCGTTTATACGCTATCAACAGGTCAGCAGAAAGTACATTTATATGGCTCTGCGAACGATCAAAGGGGCTTGGGAGAAATCGCTTCAGCCTACCTTTATTTGGGTGTCGAGCATATCCTGTCCGGCACTGACCACCTGCTGTTTGTGATCGGCTTGCTGTTTCTGGTCGGTTTTAACCGTCAGTTGGTATGGACAATCACCGCTTTTACCGCTGCGCATAGTGTAACCTTGGCATGTAGCGCCTTGGGCTGGCTGGAATTACGATCACTGCCAGTGGAAGCCTGCATCGCATTGTCCATCGTGCTGGTGGCCGGCGAGGCATTGCATCAGCAACAGACGCTGGCCAGACGCTGGCCAGCGTTGCTGGCCTTCCTGTTTGGCCTGGTGCATGGCTTGGGTTTTGCGGGGGCGTTAAAGGAAATAGGCTTACCTGAAAACCATTTGCTACCGGCTCTGCTGACCTTCAATGTTGGCGTTGAGATCGGACAATTACTGACAGTCACTTGCGCCTGGATGCTTTGGCGACTGGCTTCACGCTGGCCTCAGGTCGTTCTGGCACGCCCGGCCGTGCTTTATGGCATCGGTTCGGTGGCGGCATATTGGTCTTGGCTGCGCGTAATGGCAATCTTCGGCTAAGGTTTCCATTTTCTATTTATCCTCACCACATAATTATTTGATATGAGCGAAGTCATCGGTCTTTTCCCCACCCCGTTCATGCGGGTGCCGGCCGCATTGCCGGCAGCTTTGATCAGCGGCCTGATTCAGCATTTCAGTACCTTGGCGATGCGGAACAACAATTCATCCGCCAACCTGTCGCACACCGAAATGCTTAGCCCCGGCGACAGCCCGTTGCTCGTGGAAGTCGCTACCTTGGTCACTCCACATTTGACTGAGTTCGGTGCGCTACTCTTTGGCGAGCGCATGGGTTGGTCGCTGAAGGAAATGTGGGTCAAC
>CAIQND010000860.1 GCA_903873045.1 uncultured Methylococcaceae bacterium
AACCCTGATTCTACCGTTGAAAATTGGGGTGAACGAATTTTACGGGGCGCTACAGACTAGAAATATCAAGGCTTACCGAGCAGCGCAAATGGCTCATAAAGCTCCCTCTCCCTCTGGGAGAGGGCTGGGGTGAGGGTGGTCGAATGTCGCTTTACTTCTACATGGTTCTATATTCTAATTAACTGAATATTAATTGAAAACATTTGTTTATGTGACTTCATGTCGCACAATGCCAAACAGTTTTTACTCGACAACCGATTTTCGAGGCCGCAGAAATCGGCAGAATTCACGCCAGGGCGGCCTAACTTTTGGCGAAGGTATTGTTATAACAATATGATTTTTTTTGGCTGGTTTGCTAAAAAACAACACATCAGCCCATTGTAACCAAATGAATCTATTAAGCTTTAAAAAAAATGAGCGAACCGATGGTTAAAAAATTGCCTGTATTCGTGTCTTATGTGTTCTCTTGTCAACGACTGAGTTTAGGCAATTATTGAGCTTGGTGTTGGAAAAAATTTTAATTTAACATTAATAGTCGTGCCTTCGTTGATGGTGCTTTTTATATCTACTCTGCCATTCAAATCATTAATCAGCTCTTTTACAATCGTCATTCCAAGACCGTTTCCCGGAATATAGCCAAATGGATTGACCCTATATAAAGGCTCAAAAATATTTTCAATCTGATTCGAAGACATGCCGATGCCGGTATCAGTCACTGAAAAATTAAGCCATTTTTCATTTTTAAAATCAACCAATGCTACCGATAAAAAAATGTTCATTTGACCATCAGAATATTTAATGGCATTTGAAAGAATATTATTTAAAATAATTTTAACGATCGCTTGATCAATACAACAAAAAGAAATGTTTTTATCCATATCCAGGGTAATTTTGCCGCCCTCAATATTTTCAAACTCAGCGACTAGCATTGATAAGTAATGATTTAAATCAGTTTGTTCAAATACAATTTCATTTATGCCATAAGATCGACCCGGTAAAATGGCACTGTATCTTTTATTAAGCTCTTTATCTGATAAGTTTGCATTTTCTGATTCACTATTTGCAATATCATTTATAAGTAAAGAAAAGTTTCCTTTGGGCTTGGTCTGGGTATTGGTCGGATTAACTTCAAGATTAGTAACCAAATTAAAACTATTTTTCAATAACATTTCTTTTTGATGGTTTACGGTGTCGCTGCGGGTATCATTTTCTTTGTAAACATCAGGTAAAATAGACGTTGAAGGCGTAATGGTTAACATTGGATATCTCTCTTTAATTTTTAAATTACAAAACATCGTTTTTAAAGCTGGGTTAGTTTCGCTAAAAAGCGATATGCTTAAGCTTTATTCAATACCTTCACGAAACGGAAAAGCTAATGTGACTGCTCCAAGGTATAAATATTAAAAGTATGCTGGTTCTGAAAATCCTTTCCATAGCCAGCAAATACCATCGCTGGATTAAAAACTGTTTGGCATTTTTGCCAAGTGAGTTTTTAATCGACAACCCAATTATCAATGCCACAAAGATCTGCAGACCTTACGTCAGGGCTACCTTACTTTTGGCGAAGGTATTGTTATTACATAATAGTTGAATATCGCAATATTTTCTAAATATTATTTTTCATTATTACAGTTTTTTTATTTATTGTGGCACCATTAACGTGCTTTGGCATTTATAAAAGTGCTTGGTATCAGAGAATTCTTTAAAGATGCCCGTCCAATAATTCGACGCAGATCAGTAGATGTCGTTAAAAATCAGGTGGATGTCGACAAGTTGGAGTGTAGTTGTTAACCTCACCTTTGAAAGAGAGGAGAGTAATGTGAGGGGCTTTATTTAACAAATCTTCCCTAACCCCTTTTTTTTCAAAGAGGCATATCTTCACAACTTAATGGCAGTGACACCGGATCGAAGGAACGTGGGTTGTCACTATTTTTTTTGAGATGCGTTTAAAGCAGGGTCGGCTAACTATTAATGTTAGTCTTGATCCGAAGTGATATATACTTATCTTGCGAAAGGCGTTAATGAGTAAGTATTTTAGAGGTGGCTTCTTTCTAAATAATTCGAAAAGTGGTGCCTAATAAAGGGCAAAGTTTTTCGAAATAGCTATACTAAAAAAGTATTCGTCGCGAATAAAAGCCTTTTATCCAGTTATCAGAAAAATTTAACCCAGCAATAGTGAGGTGGAAACATGCCAATTAAGATTGAATTAGATAATTTATTAGAAAAGTTGATGTCAC
>CAIQND010000861.1 GCA_903873045.1 uncultured Methylococcaceae bacterium
AGTTATCGCTATATCGAAATCTTCTTTCTTGCCCAGATAGCCTGCGATTTTCGCGGCATCGCCGGAACGAGCATGGGCTTGCGCCAGCGCCCATCCGCAAAGTTCGGCGTATTGATTCATCACCGCTGGCGTGTACAGCTCGACCAGCGGCTTTAACTTCATATCACGCAGTTGCCGGATATAGAAGTGTTTGCCAATATTCGACTCTGTCCAACCGAGAAAGATGTCGCTGGCCGATAGCATCAGCCGTTGTCCCATCACCACGCGCTGGCCGTGGTTAGTGTACGTGCTTTGTCCGGCATAAGGTTCCAGCACCGAAGCACGTGCTTCCTTGACCTGCAAAAACAACACATCGTCCGCACCGCCCATCATGAGCATAATGGCGCAACGAGTGCCGACACTGCCGACCCCGACCACTTTCATAGCGAGATCCTTGTATTCATAGCGGTCGAGCAATAGCCGCCTATCTTCCGGCAGCGTGGCGCGGTAGGCCTCAAATGCCTCGCGCACGCGTGCTTCGAGTACCGCCTCCTCTTCGCCTTGGGTATGAAAGATCAGCGGCGGATTGTCGCGTATGCGATGGACACCGCCCTCGAAGGTAACCATTTCGGGAAAATCCTCATCCATCACATCGCGGTCACGGGCTTTGGCCATACGCTTTTTTCCTCGCTCCTTGGCAATTTCATCGTCGATCTCCTCAATCGCAGCTTCCAAGTCGATACTGAGATACCAGACATCGAGCACACCCATCTTGGAAAATTCCCGCATGCGCTCGCGGTAGCTGCGCGCACAAGTTTGTGCCGCCTCGCGGGCTTCGTCGGCGCTGTAGCTATTGGAACGTGCGGCCACCACAAAACTGGCGGCCAGCCGTTTGACATCCCACTCCCAGGGCGCGGGCAGGGTTTCATCGAAGTCGTTAATGGCGAATACTTGTCGTCGTTCAGGGGTAGCAAAACTGCCGAAGTTGAGTAGATGGCAATCGCCACAAGCTTGCACACGAATTCCAGTGGACGGTAATCCAGCAAGATCGGCTGCCATAATAGCCGCAGCTCCCCGGTAGAAAGTAAACGGCGATTGCATCATACGTCCATAGCGGATCGGCAGCAGTTCAGGTACCCGACCCGCACCGGATTCGATTAGCAGATCAATGGGATCGCGGCGATGGGTCGGGGCATGCCATTGTGCATGACTTGCCAGTGGTGCCGCAAGACGTAGTGCCTTGCCTTCGTCCTTGCGATCTGCCCGCGACCCCCTATCTACGGTGATCGGCTCAGCGAGCTTAATGGGGGAGCTATCTTTATCAGCGTGTTTTTTGGGAGCATTTTTTTTCATTTTTATTTCCCCTCACTTTAGATTATAAATTAATATTCAGTAAGTTAAACTTTCTTTAATTCTGATACCGCATCACAACAAAATCCCAAGCAAGCGTTTAACCATATCTTCCAGGGAAATCATCGTCAAAGTCAGTGGCAGTAGCGGTGCCAGTCCCGCAACAGCGGTTTGCAGCAACACTGTCTTGTCAAACGGAAATGCCCGCATACTTTTAACCACTTCAAAACTGCCCGCTAGGTCGTTCAAGGATTGAATATCTCCGGTACCGATAAATTGTTCATCCTGGGACGCTCCTCCGCGTAGCCATTTTTGGTCAAACCCGTCAACATAGCGACTCGCCAGCGCACCATATTCAAGTAAGCCCTGCCGTTTAACTTGTGCCAGTCGAGGTGAAAAAACGCACAAAGGCCCAAATACAAGCAACAATAAAAAAATCACGACAGCAACAATCTCCGGTTTAAAATCCAGTAATTTATCGCCCTCGTAGAAAATGTGGTTGGCGATCTGACCAGCAAGCAAAGCCCCTTGAGCCAGTAGCAACGGCATAAATGCAGCCGCGCTTCCACCGAGAAAGCCAAGTCCCGCAGCCCGGTCTGGATGCGTTGGAACAAGATGCAAATCCATACGGGATACCTTCCACAGAAATCGCACCCAGATAATAATACGAAAATACCAGCGCAATAGCAGAAACTGAAAAATCGGGATACTGATATAGGCGTACCAATATCCTGCTGGGGTAAACCTGTGCCGCTCCTCCGCCAAAGCCGCGTACCAAGTGGCCGTTTCCAAGACCACCTGACTAGACCATAAAAAATGACC
>CAIQND010000862.1 GCA_903873045.1 uncultured Methylococcaceae bacterium
GATCATGGTCCTGAAGTCACTATTCCGGCATCATTGGATTGCTTAAAAAACAATCCAGACTTAAAACTAATTTTAGTAGGCAATGAAGCTGTCATTAAACAGTTATTGCCGAACCCATTGGATTATTATCAAGATAGGCTCCAAATCCATCACGCTTCCCAATGCGTTGAAATGGACGAGTCACCCTCTAAAGCCCTAAAAAACAAAAAAGACTCCTCAATGCGTGTCGCTATCAATTTGGTTCGTGATGGCCATGCAGACGCTTGTGTGAGTGCGGGTAATACCGGCGCTTTAATGGCGACGGCACGCTTTGTTTTGAAAATGATCCCCGGCATTGATCGTCCTGCCATTATCTCCACATTACCTTCAATTTATGGGCATACCCATGTACTTGATTTGGGTGCAAATGTAGATTGCACTGCTGAACATCTTTTTCAATTTGCCATCATGGGTAATGAATTGGTTAAAGCAGTTGAGGCAATTGATAATCCTAAAGTGGGGTTATTAAATATTGGCGAAGAAGATACCAAAGGTAATGAGCAGGTCAAGGCAGCTGCAAAATTATTGGAAAATTCTTCATTAAATTATATTGGTTATGTAGAAGGCAACTCTTTAAATGCCGGAAATATTAAAGTTGATTTGATTGTTACTGACGGTTTTGTGGGTAACGTCGCACTTAAATCCATTGAAGGTGCGGCCAAAATGATTGGCTCTGCGTTAAAAGAGGCTTTTGGCAAGAATATCCTGACCAAGTTGCTGGGATTGATTGCCTATCCGGTTTTGAAGTCATTTAAACAGCGCATAGATCCTCGTTTATATAATGGCGCAAGTTTTTTGGGGCTTAGGGGGTTGGTTATTAAAAGTCATGGTGGAGCTGATGTTCTCGCTTTTAAAACGGCTATTGTGCTTGCCGAGATTGAAGTCAAAAAAGATGTTATCAGAAAGATAAGCGAGCAAGTGGAGAAAATCCTGGCTCTTAGAGAAATCGCATGATTCGTTATTCAAGAGTAATTGGTACGGGTGGTTATCTACCAGAAGAAGTTCGCACAAATGAGCAAATATCTGAGACTGTTGATACTTCAGATAGCTGGATTTATGAGCGAACCGGTATTAAAAGTCGTCGAATTGCCGGTGCAAACGAATCTGCTGCAAGCATGGCTGAAATTGCAGCCAGGCAGGCCATAGAAGCGGCCGGTTGTGATCCGCAAGTCATTGACTTGATTATTGTTGCAACCGGAACCCCTGATCATGTTTATCCGAGCACCGGTTGCTTGCTACAACAGCGCTTGGGCATTAAAAATGCTGTTGCGTTTGACGTGCAGGCCGCTTGCTCAGGTTCGATTTTTGCCTTGAGCATAGCCGATCAATATATCAAGACAGGTGCCGCCAAGACGGTGCTTATTGTGGGTTCTGAAATTTGTTCGCGCATTCTTGACTGGACGGATCGAGGAACCTGTATTTTATTTGGTGATGGCGCGGGTGCCCTGTTGTTGAGTGCCTCGGATGAGGCGGGTGTTTTGTCTACGCACATTCATTCGGACGGGGAATATAAAGACCTGTTGTATTGCCCAAATCCACAAGCGGCTACCGATGACAACAAGGATGAAGCTGGCTACATCAATATGCGCGGCAACGAGGTGTTTAAGGTTGCTGTTAATACGCTGGGTCGCATAGTCGATGAAACACTGGAAGCCAATAATATGGACAGGTCTGAAATTGACTGGCTGGTTCCCCATCAGGCCAATATACGAATCATAGCGGCAACCGCCAAAAAATTAAAAATGTCCATGGATCAGGTTGTGGTGACGCTTGAAAATCAGGGTAATACCTCGTCTGCTTCGGTGCTGCTTGCCTTTAATGAAGCGGTTCGTGATGGGCGCATTAAACGCGGACAAGTCATTTTGCTGGAAGCCTTTGGTGCAGGGTTTACCTGGGGCTCAGCATTAATTAAATACTAACTAAAGCGTTTTTGAAAATGAATCAGCAAATTAAAAATTTGGCTTTTGTTTTTCCAGGTCAGGGCTCCCAGTCGTTGGGTATGTTGTCAGATTTGGCGGACAGTCATGGCGAGGTAAAACAAATCTTTGCTCGAGCATCCGAGGTGCTGGAAAAGGATTTATGGACTATCGTTACAGAGGGGCCGGAAGAAGATCTTAATCAGACCCAAAATACCCAGCCTGCCATGTTGGCGGCCGGAGTCGCTGTTTGGGAAGTGTGGTGTAAGCACAGCATTATTCGACCCGGCTGGATGGCGGGTCATAGTCTGGGTGAATATACGGCACTGGTTTGTTCGGGTGCCTTGTCTTTTGAAGACGGCATCAGGCTGGTTGCTGAAAGGGGGCGGTTAATGCAGGAGGCGGTGCCCGCTGGTGTTGGGTCAATGGCGGCAATTTTGGGGCTTGAAGATCACCAGGTTGTTACTATTTGTGCCCAAGTCGCTGAACATGAAGTGGTCTCTGCGGTTAATTTTAATGCACCGGGTCAAGTGGTTATTGCCGGTAATCTGGCGGCGGTTGAAAGGGCAATGCTTGCAGCAAAAGAAGCGGGTGCCAAACGAGCCTTATTGTTGCCGGTTAGTGTGCCTTCGCATTGTGCCTTGATGCAATCAGCGGCGGAAAAACTGGATCACTATCTGCTGAATACAGTGATTGATAAGCCGAACATGACGCTGATACATAATGTAGATGTTGCTTCGCATGGTGAGCCTGAAAAGATTCGCCATGCGTTAAAAGAGCAGCTTTATAAGCCTGTGCGCTGGGTCGATACCATTAAGTTTATGCATGAGCAAGGTGTTGGCCGCTTTGTTGAGTGCGGCCCCGGCAAGGTGCTGATTGGGTTAAACAAGCGTATAGCTAAAGATGCAGAGCATCTTTCCATCTATAATTCTGAGACGTTAAACAAGGTGTTGGAGCAATTCAATGACTAAGCAAATAGCTTTAGTAACAGGTGCCAGTCGTGGCATTGGCAGAGCCATTGCCGAAAGATTGGCTGATGATGGATTTTTTGTTGTTGGCACCGCGACATCGGACGCTGGTGCTGATTCAATTTCCGTTTATTTAGGTGAAAAGGGTCGGGGTATTAAGCTTGATGTGTCTGATGTCGCCTCCATTGCAGAAGTGATGAAAGTGATTAACGACGAGTTGGGTGCGCCGACAGTATTGGTCAATAATGCCGGTATTACGAGGGATAATTTGTTGATGCGGATGAAGGATGATGAATGGGATGATATTATCAATACCAATTTAACGTCTGTTTTTCGGATGAGCAAGGCTGTATTGCGCGGTATGATGAAAGCTAAAACAGGGCGTATTATTAATATTTCCTCCGTGGTGGGCTTTACGGGTAATGCAGGGCAGGCCAATTACGCCGCCGCCAAAGCCGGTATGGTGGGTTTTGCCAAGTCAATGGCGAAGGAAGTGGGTTCACGCAATATTACCGTTAATACCGTCGCACCTGGATTTATTGATACGGATATGACCCGGGAATTGAGCGATGACATTAAAAATGCCTTATTGGTATCCATTCCCTTGTCCCGTTTAGGCGAGGCAAAAGAAATTGCACACACGGTTGCCTTTCTTGCTTCGGCAGGTGCAGGTTACATCACAGGTGAAACCCTGCATGTCAATGGTGGTATGTTTATGCCTTAATTTGGTGACATTGTTGTAATATTAAGTATAATTGCGGAACCGTCTGGATTTGCCGGAGACGGGAATTCAGTCAAAACTAATAACAATACCAATGTAAGTTTCTTAATATAGAAAAACTTACGTTGTTTGAGGATAATAATTATGAGTAACATTGAAGAACGAGTAAAAAAGATTGTAGCAGAGCAATTAGGTGTTAAAGAAGATATCGCAATCGATGCTTCATTTGTAGATGACCTCGGTGCCGATTCTCTGGATACAGTTGAACTCGTTATGGCTCTTGAAGAAGAATTTGAATGCGAAATTCCAGATGATGAAGCTGAAAAAATCACTACTGTTCAGCAAGCAATCGATTACGTGAGCAAAAACGCGTAACACTGATTTTCAGTGGATGAGCGCTTTGTTCATTCACTGGTTAGCTGTTTGTAAATAACGTGCACAAAATGTACGCAATTATCTTGTAATAAACTGGATTATTAAAATATAGATTGTTCACGTTGTTAACATCGGTCTTTAAGTCACTATCCCTTCATTTTTATCTTCTCCTTATCTTACGGTACATTACATTGAGCAAACGTCGAGTTGTAATAACTGGATTGGGTGCAGTTACCTGCTTAGCCAACTCTGTCTCAGAAACTTGGGATGGCATTATTAACGGTAAAAGCGGCATCAGTCCAATTGATTCTTTTGATATTTCTGCATTTGCCAGCACTTTTGGCGGCGTCATAAGAAATTTTGATATTAGCCAATATATTTCCGACAAAGATGCCAAGCGGATGGACGCATTTATCCATTACGGTATGGCGGCAGGTTCACAAGCCATTGAAGATTCCGGGCTTGAAATCACCGAAGCCAATGCAGAACGAATTGGCGTAGCGGTCGGCTCAGGCATAGGCGGGATTACCGGTATTGAAGAATGTTATGCAGCTTATGAGAAAGGCGGCCCTAGGCGCATTTCCCCATTCTTTGTTCCAGGTAACATTATCAACATGATTTCAGGTAACCTTTCAATCAAATACGGATTAAAAGGTCCTAACTTTGCCATTGTTACCGCCTGTGCAGCCGGTACGCACAATATTGGCGATGCCGCCCGCAAGATAATATATGGCGATGCCGATGTGATGATTGCCGGTGGTGCAGAGCGTTGTACAACATCACCGACGGCAATGGGAGGTTTTGCTTCAGCCAAAGCCTTATCCCGTCGTAATGATGACCCTCAAGCCGCCAGTCGTCCTTGGGATCGGGATCGTGATGGTTTTGTATTAAGCGATGGCGCAGGTGTTGTGGTGCTTGAAGAGTTGGAGCATGCCAAGGCCCGAGGCGCAAAAATTTATGCCGAATTAGTCGGCTATGGTATGAGTGCTGACGCCTATCATATGACTACACCTTCAGCAGGTGGTGAAGGTGCTGCGCGGTGTATGAGAAATGCCTTGCTTGATGCCGGTTTAAATGCCGACAGTGTTGATTACATTAATGCGCATGGCACCTCAACGCCGGCCGGTGATTTAGGTGAAACCCATGCCATGAAAGCGGCGTTGGGTGATCATGCCTATAGCGTAGCCATCAGTTCTACAAAATCCATGCTGGGTCACATGTTAGGTGCCGCCGGAGGTATTGAGGCCGTGATTACTGCATTAAGCATTAAAGATCAAATTGCACCGGCAACCATCAATCTCGAAAATCAAGACCCTGAGTGTGATCTTGATTTTGTCCCAAATACGGCAAGAAATATGAAAATCGATGTGGCTATGTCCAATTCATTTGGTTTTGGCGGCACTAATGGTTCTCTGGTTTTTAAGCGGTACGAGTAGAGTAAAGGCGCACCTGTTTCGTCTCTACGAATGATGCTGGTTAATGGTGAATGCAGGGAGCATATTGAAATATCCGACAGGGGTTTTCAGTACGGTGATGGATTATTTGAAACAATAGCCGTGCTCAACGGGCAGCCTGTTTTTTTTGATCGGCATATCGATCGATTAAAGGCAGGTTGCCGCCGTCTTTACATCCCTTTTCCGGGCACTGAGCTGCTTGCCTTTGAGGCTCAAAAACTTTCCGAACATTCAAGTAATGCCGTCCTTAAGTTGATACTCACTCGCGGTTCTGGCGGGCGAGGTTATCGTCAGCCTGATGTGATTCAGGCTACCCGCGCATTAAGTTTACATCCATTTCCTGATTATCCAGGCAGCTATAAAGCGCAGGGGATAGTCGCCCGTTTTTGCGATACCCGTTTGGGATTAAACCCTGCATTGGCAGGTATTAAGCATCTGAACAGGCTTGAACAAATACTGGCGAGGGCTGAGTGGACTGATCCCGCTATTCAGGAAGGTATTATGCTGGATATTAACGGGCATGTTATTGAGGGAACAATGACCAATCTTTTCTATGTTAAAAATCACACTCTTTATACTTCAGGATTAATATTTACCGGTGTTGCGGGGATTATTCGCGGTATTTTAATGGCGATATCTTCTATTCAGGGTATTTCTTCAATAGAGCATGCATTTACTCAAGATGAGCTGTTATCGGCCGATGAGGTCTTTGTCTGTAATTCGATTGTAGGTATTTGGCCAGTCAGACAAATCGAAAAGACCCGCTTTCAGGTAGGCGAAATAACCCGTCAATTACAAACCGGTCTCGCTCGCTTTCAAAATGAGGCAACCAGCGGTGGTCTTTAAAATTATCGCGGGTGTAATGCTTACGTTAATTATCGTCAGTGGTTGGGTGTGGCGAGACTTTAAAAGCGCCTTAATCACGCCGATGGTGGTGGGTAAGCCGGTTGTTATAGAAATCAATAAAGGTGATTCGTTTAATCAGATTATCGATAAGCTCTTAGCCCAAAACGTAGACATTAAACCGCTCTGGTTTAAAGTGCTTGCTGTTTCCGAAAACGCGGTTAAAAAACTTAAAACCGGAGAATACGAGTTAGCCTCCGGTTTAACGCTGCCTGAAATATTAGCCGTGTTTGTGCAAGGAAAAACCAAACAGTACGCCATTACTTTTCCGGAGGGTTGGAGTTTTAAAGAAATATTGTTGGAGATCAAGAATAACCCCAGTCTTGAACATACCATGCAGCAATTTGATTATAAGGCGTTAATGGTTCAGTTGGGTGCGGATGTAAAGCAACCGGCAATTGCTCCCGACAACTGCCCCATGCGTTGTTCTACCTCCCCCGTCCCTGGGGTCTTACCTCCTGCATCCATGCAGTCGCCGGAAGGCTTGTTTTTTCCTGACACTTATTTTTTTGAAAAGCACACTACGGATGTAGCTTTATTAAAAAGAGCCTACGATAAAATGCAGTTGGTATTAAAGCAGGAATGGCAAGATAAAGCCGAAGCGTTGCCTTTCGCAACGCCTTATGAAGCTTTGATTCTTGCTTCAATTGTCGAGAAAGAAACCGCAGTCATTGCAGAAAGGCCGCTGATAGCCGGGGTATTTATACGCAGACTGCAAACGGGCATGTTGCTACAAACCGACCCTACGGTCATTTATGGTATGGGTGACAGCTATCAGGGCGATATTGCTTATAAAGATTTAAAAGCCGCGACGCCATACAATACATACATAATAAAAGGCTTGCCGCCAACACCGATTGCCATGCCGGGACGTGATGCCATTTATGCCGTTCTGCATCCGCATAATAGCAATAGCCTTTATTTTGTAGCGCGTGGTAACGGTACCCATCAGTTTTCTGCTAGCTTAAAAGATCATAATCTGGCAGTTGACAACTTTCAAAGGAAGAAAAATGACCCGAGGTAAATTTATAACGCTGGAAGGCGGGGAAGGAGTTGGGAAGACCACCAACTTGAACTTTATAAAGGATTATTTACAGCAGCATGCTATTTCTGTTGTTGTTACCCGAGAACCGGGCGGGACGGTGCTGGCCGAAAAAATTCGTCATTTGTTGCTGGACAAAGACAGTGAGGCCATTTCTGAACATGCCGAATTATTGATGATTTTTGCCGCCCGCGCCCAGCATATCAAGCATGTAATTGAACCCGCTTTAGCAAAAGGGGTGTGGGTGCTTTGTGATCGCTTTACTGATGCCACTTACGCTTACCAGGGCGGTGGCAGAAATATGCGCGTTAGCACGATAGAGTGGTTGGAAAATTTGGTGCAAGGCAATCTAAGACCCGATTTAACAGTTTTACTGGATGCGCCTGTTGAGATAGGTATTGCGCGTGCCAAGGAAAGAGGCGCATTTGATCGTTTTGAATCAGAAAAAATCAGTTTTTTTGAGCAGGTTCGGCGTGCTTATTTATTGCAGGCGGAACTACATCCCGAGCGTATTAAGTTGATTAAGGCTAACCAATCGTTGGCTGATGTGCAAAAGGCGCTGATTGACGTTATTGGTACTTACTTAAGATGAGTGTATTGCCTTGGCAGCAATCAAATTGGGCGCATCTGTGCGATTATAGAGCGCAAAATCGCGTCCCCCAAGCTTTACTAATAAGCGGAAATAAAGGCTTGGGCAAGCAGCAGTTAGCCCAACAATTTGCTTTTTCCCTGCTTTGCATAAAACCGCAAGATAACGGTTTACGGTGTGGTCATTGTGATCGTTGTTTGCTGCTTAACGCCCAAACACATCCTGATATTATCGAGATAAGCCCAGAAGAGTCCGGAAAAACCATTACTATCGGACAAATTCGGAGCTTGGTAACGCGGTTAACCCTAAAACCCCAATTTGAGTCTTGGCGCGTTGTCATTGTCAGTCCTGCTGATCTCATGAACAAGGCCGCCGCTAATGCTTTTTTAAAATGCCTGGAAGAGCCAACAGAGCGCACCGTTATACTTTTGGTGACTGATAAGCCGACGTACTTGCCGGCGACTATTATCAGTCGCTGCCAGAAGCTTGCTGTTGCCAGACCTGATAAAGCAACGGTCATTACTTGGCTAAAGCAGCAGAATACAGAAATATCACAGGATAACGCCATAACCTTATATGGTTTGGCGCAAGGCTCCCCGTTACTGGCGCTGGATTATTCAATGGATGGTACTTTGGCGCTTCGTAATGACTGCTTCAAGGCTTGGACGGATATAGCAAAACAGCGCCGACATCCTGTCATTATCGCCGAAGATTGGTATAAATTACCTGAATCCTCTTTAATATTTTGGATAACGTCTTGGATTATAGACATGATTAAATGTCGTTATCCAATAAAATATGACGGGTTATATAATCCGGATTTGATAGAATCATTGCAAGAGTTGTCTTCGCAATTGGAATTAAAAGAGCTCTACAAATTGTATGATTTAATGCTGGTGACTCGGCAACGACTGAATACCCAAATAAATAAACAGACTCTATTCGAAGAGATTTTAATAAAATGGTTTGAACTTAATCCGAGCAAATAACCATGACAGAACCAGCGCCAAGACAAGGTATATTAACCGTTTCAATTAAGGACAAGAGTGCGTTATATGCCTCCTACATGCCTTTTGTTATTAACGGTGGCTTGTTTATTCCCACCACTCGGGATTATGAAATGGGGCAGGAAGTTTTTTTGCTGTTAAATTTAATGGAAGAAACGGAACGGCTACCCATTGTCGGGAAAGTCATCTGGAAAACACCACCACAAGCAGGAAGTTATCGATCCAGTGGCATTGGTGTACAGTTTAGCGATCAGGACGGCGGCATCGCGCGAAACAAAATAGAAACCTATTTGGCAGGCGCTTTAACGTCTGACCGATCCACCCACACCATGTAACTTCCTCATTCATGTTAATTGACTCACATTGCCATCTGGATCGTATTGATCTTTCGCCCTACGAAAATGATTTTTCCTGTTTTATGCAGGCAGCAGCGGTACAACAAATTGAGCACTTGTTGTGTATAGCCATTGATTTGGAATCCTATCCTACCATGCTTGAATTGGTGGCCGGATTTAAACAAATATCAGTGACTGTTGGTGTACATCCTAATGTCAAGGATTGCAAAGATCCGAGTGTCGATGAGCTTATTGCTTTAGGGCGGCCCGATAATGTTATTGGCATAGGAGAAACGGGGCTGGATTATTTTCGTAGTGACGGTGATTTAAGTTGGCAGCATCAGCGCTTAAGAAATCATATTAATGCTGCAAAAGCACTAAAAAAACCGTTAATTATTCATACCCGCGAAGCTAAAAAAGACACCTTGCGCATTCTTAAAGAAGAGGGAGCAGGCGAAGTTGGGGGGATTATTCACTGCTTTACTGAAGATTGGGAATTTGCCCAACAAGCAATGGATTTAAATTTTTATATATCCTTTTCCGGCATTGTCACATTCAATAACGCCACCGTAATAAAAGAGGTCGCAAAAAAAATACCGGCCGATCGGTTTCTTATAGAAACGGATTCGCCCTATTTAGCGCCTGTACCTTTTCGTGGCAGACCCAA
>CAIQND010000863.1 GCA_903873045.1 uncultured Methylococcaceae bacterium
AATATTGCTGGGGGAGAGCAGTGCGGCATTAAGCGCGATGGGCGATTGTTTGAAAGGAATATTCATCGGTCAGTGATTGTTTTAAGTGTAGGTGGCAATTATACCATTATTAGCTGGCGTTTTCGGACAGCCTCCTAGTATGACCTGCTGGATTGCTAAACAAAGCGTCTCGTTAGTAATGAGCGCTTTTTTTGCTGCTTTTGCGAACCAAGCGGTCTTAAAAATTCTTGATGATGAGGTTTCAGTGTTGTCATTCATGAGAAAAATATACAGCATCGTAGCACTGGGTGCAATGTATAAAATAACAACCAGCAATTTTTAACAACAGCGGTCTTGCGATAATATGCCCTATTTCACAAGATGCTGGGGCTAATGCACGCTCTGTTAGAACGGTTGTTACGCTTACGGGTTCTGGCACTGAAACACAAAGTGCAGTCCATTGTCACCCATTGAAGTCATTGGATTGGCGTGTTAGAAAATCTGAATTTAAAGAAATAGCTCCTGATTTTATCATGGCAGAAGTTAATGGGAAGCTTGAGGCTATCTTGTTTGATGGTTAGCAAGTGACTAAGGGACAGGATTTTTCTCAACATAAGAAAATATGATTTTGCAAGACCTGACACCATAATTCCTTGGCCTAAGAAATAACACCGGAATTAAAGCAAGCCTTCCTACAAGCAGCCAAATTGATGCATCCGGATCGTGCCACCACCGATGTAGAACGCGTTCGCCGCAACGTGATAATGGCACAAATTAATGTCGCCTATGCAAAAGGTGATCAAGCCGCTATCGAAACTAATTATTCACCTTCCCCTTTGAAAAAGAAGGAGAGCATAGCGAGGGGGCAGAGAGGGATTTATCTAATAAAATCTCCCTTAACCCCTATTTTTCAAAGAGGGGGACTGAATACTTACATTGAAAAACTGATATTTGAATTTGGTTAAGACCCCGAAGCCATTACCTGCAAAAACCGAGGTTAGGTCTTGATTTAACATATAAAAATGTAATCTTGCAAGACCTGTACCATTATTTATAAATTACGCCTTACCGCGATGGGTTAATCGGCTCGCAGATTGGCCTTATTTGACGTTTCACCGTTATGTTTAGCAGGAACAGAACACTATCCAAAAACTTAACAGAGGCTTGTGCGAGCCCTGAAATTTTGATAAGTATAAATAAAAGCTACTGGCTTGGGGATTTTGCTTGTCCTATGCTAAACTAAACTAACTAGACTTGATTTAATTTAATTGGATTTATTATGCAGACGGTCAATATTCACGAAGCCAAAACCCAACTATCTCGATTGATAGAGCAAGCAGTAAAAGGCGAATCTTTTATCATAGCCAAAGCTGGAAAACCTCTGGTTAAGGTAGCTCGGCTTGATGCTCCATCGGCTGAACAAATCAGAAGATTAGGTTTTATGGAGGGGCAGATCACTGTTCCTGATGATTTCGATAGCATGGGTGCCAAGGAAATTGAGCAGCTTTTTGGGGGTGAAGAGTGAAGCTGTTACTGGACACCCACTTGTTATTGTGGGCGGCAGGTTCCCCAAGCAGGTTGTCTGCCAAGGTACGCCCCTTATTGGAAGATCCGTTGAATGAATTGTTTTTCAGTGCGGCCAGTGTATGGGAAATCGTTATCAAGCGAGGTCTGGGGCGTTCCGATTTTCAGGTAGATGCCAGAGTATTACGGCGGGGATTGTTGGACAATGGTTATAAGGAATTGGCTATCACCAGTGAGCATACTGTTTCTATCGACAGTTTGCCTTCCATTCATAAAGATCCATTCGATCGGATTCTTGTTGCACAGGCGACCGTTGAGGGAATTATTTTACTCACAGCTGATGCTTTAGTCGCAAAGTACCCCGGGCCTATTCGGCAAATCTAGTTCTATCCGGATCAAACATAGGCTTTTCGTGCCCGACAATGAGGTATGTTGAATGCCGAAATGTCGGGCGACGATAAAGCCGTCACTCGACCTACGCACCCATCAAAAAATTGGGTTAGTGACGTAGGTCGGGAGCGTCTCTTTGCGCCCGACAATTTCAGCATGATGGTCGGTCAACTACATGACTATTGACACCAATATTGCCTATGTCGAGTAATTTGTGGTGTAGGGGCAATCCCTTGCGGTTGCCCTGCTAACTTGCCGTATTCGATAATTTTATCCGCATTATTGTTTGTTACAGGGTAGAGACGCGATTTATCGCGTCTGCTGTCTTCGGTCTGCTGTCTACGGTCTACGATAATTCAGACGCGATAAATCGCGTCTCTACGCTTTAAAGGATATTTTATGTTTTAATCATTCCGTTAAATGTTCGGCTGAGCCACCACGCGCTACACTTGGATGGTCTTATTCCAGTCACGTCGGGTGCGTCT
>CAIQND010000864.1 GCA_903873045.1 uncultured Methylococcaceae bacterium
AGGTTTATTAAGTCTGTTCTGTGTCAAATGGTTTGCCGATTAATGCATATAACTTAACCGCTATCAGGTATTTATTTTGAGCAGAAAAAATCGTATAACATTGTACTCAATAAAAGTAATATCGAGCCATTTGCGCTGCTCGGTAAGCCTTGATATTTCTAGTCTGTAGCGCCCCGTAAAATTCGTTCACCCCAATTTTCAACGGTAGAATCAGGGTTTGAGGGGTAGATTTTGATGAAATGCGTTTTTTACAAATTTCCACCCCAGAATTAAAGCTAATAATTACAATATGTTAGAATGATAAAATAATTTGTTAAAAATAAATTGTCTTATTAATCAAGGTGTTATTTTACGGCGCAAATGGCTCATATCGAATCACACTCTTTTTTGGGTATATATCATGATATAATAAGCTATTTTTGCCCCTTCATTCGGCGTTATTTATTTTATGATTAAACAGCGAACTTTAAAAAACACTATAAGAGCTACAGGCGTAGGGCTCCATACTGGCGATAAAGTCCATTTAACTTTACGTCCTGCCGAACCCAATACAGGGATCAGATTTCGCCGGGTGGATTTGGACGAACCCGTTACTATTCAGGCAACGCCTGGAAACGTTGGTGAGACAGTACTGTCGACTACATTGGTTGCCGGCGATGTAAAAATATCAACCATCGAACATTTGCTTTCAGCTTTTGCCGGATTAGGGATAGATAATGCTCTTATTGATGTGAGTGCGGCTGAAGTCCCCATCATGGATGGTAGTGCAGGGCCTTTTGTATTTTTGCTTCAATCGGCTGGCGTTGAGGAGCAAGACTGTCCAAAGCAGTATATTCGAATCAAGCGTAGCATTAGAGTTGAAGAGGGTGATAAGTGGGCATCATTTGATCCATTTGATGGCTTTAAAGTGACTTTTACGATCGATTTTGAGCATCCGGCTTTTGAAGAGCATGTAAAAACACACACAATGGATTTTTCTTCAACGACTTTTGTTAAAGAAGTCAGTCGAGCCAGAACCTTTGGCTTTATGAAAGATATTGATATGTTGAGAGAAAACAATTTGGCGCTAGGCGGAAGTCTGGATAATGCTATTGTGGTTGATGATGATAAAATTCTCAATGAAGACGGCTTGCGCTGTGCCGATGAATTTGTTAAACATAAAATTCTTGATGCGATTGGCGATTTGTATTTGTTGGGACATAGCTTGATTGGTGAATTTACCGGCTATAAATCAGGGCACGGCTTGAATAATAAATTACTCCGTACTTTATTGGCTGACAAAGATGCCTGGGAAATGGTTACTTTTACAACTGAAGAAGACGCGCCGATTTCTTTTATGCGCTCTGCAGAAACGGTTAGGGTCGCTGAATAATATTGTTTTTTATGTTGATGTTAGGCGTTATCCAATGATGAATATACCTGAATAGCATAGGTTTTTTTGTTGTCATCGACTGCATGGACAGATATTTTCTCCTGCAATATTTGCTCACCTTATCTCTATTGATTATGCAGGAGTTATGGATGGCGGAAGATAGATCGCCTCTGGAATAGCGATAAAGAGCAATACAGGAGTAATCTCTAAGCGCAAAAATAGGCGCGTAGCGGGGCTAGGTAAGCATTTTGATAGTTTAAGAAATGAATAAAAGCGCCCGCGAGTTTGGTAGTTATTTGTAGTAAATCGTTTTAAATCTCGCTAGACAGCCTTTCCAGTGTGGCGCTTAATTTTAGCAATGCCAGTTTCAGTTGATTATCCGAAACAGCCAGGCTATGGCTTCGGATAACTTCTATTTGTTCTGCTGAAGGTATTTTTGCCTTCCGCTTAACCCCCAAAACACTCCTTGTTTGAGCTGTAATAATCTTCACTTGCATTATTTCAACGGGCGTTTTTGTTAGCGGTGTAATAGCGGCAAGAATTACGCTTTTATAAAAACGCAGTTGTGATGCCCAGGCAGCCGAATCCGTATAAATCAGCAATTTTTTATCTTTTATAAGGCAATGTTTCGCCTGTTTTTTTAATAGGTCAGGTAAAGCAGTCTGAACGCGCTGCAAAATTCGCTGTTGTTGTTCAATCTGATTATAAAAATAGGCCATTGTCCGGTTTTGGAATGACAAAGACACTTTAAATGATGGCGGTTTTTGGGGCATAAGTACGAGTTGCAAAGTTTTTATAAAGTAAAATGCATGGATTTTTAGTGATACCCCGTAGGACTCAAAAATAGTCAGGTTCGTATTGAGTTAAGTTAGGTTTTGCATTTTACATAATGAAGTAGAGTTATTCTTGGCTAGGAGTCTGTCCGACTTAAGGTTTAATACTCCATTTTCTTCATAAAAAAGCTGAAAAAATAATTATTTTGCCCTCAAACCCCCTATTTACCGTGCATTTTCGTTATACGCGCACCATTTCCTGCCTTTTGGGCAAAC
>CAIQND010000865.1 GCA_903873045.1 uncultured Methylococcaceae bacterium
CAACCCGTTTAAACAACAACGGCTAGAAGCCATGAATTTTGAAAACAACCCAATTAGCATCACCGCATAACCCAAAACCATGAAAATATTAGTCACCGGCACCGCAGGTTTTATTGGCTCTTACGTCGTTCAGCGCTTACTTGAAAGAGGCGATGAAGTCGTTGGCCTTGATAACATAAACGACTATTACGATATCAACCTTAAACACGGTCGCCTGGAAAAATCCGGTATTAAAAAAGACCAACTGGCTTGGTATAAATTGGTACAAAGTGATAAGTATCCCAATTACCGCTTTATTCAAATGAATTTGGAAGACAAACAAGCCCTGCAAATGCTGTTTGCCAATGAAAAGTTTGACAGGGTTTGTCATTTAGCCGCACAAGCCGGTGTACGTTATTCCATTGAAAATCCGCAGGCTTACATTCAAGGTAATATTGACGGCTTTTTAAATATCCTGGAAGCTTGCCGCTGGAACGCTATAGAACATTTAGTCTATGCCAGCTCGAGCAGTGTCTATGGCTTAAACGGCAAAGTACCGTTTTCAGAAAAAGATTCAATCGCACACCCGGCCAGCCTTTATGCCGCGACCAAAAAAAGCAATGAGTTAATGGCCCACGCTTACAGCCATCTTTATAACTTACCCACCACCGGCTTACGGTTTTTTACCGTGTATGGCCCTTGGGGACGACCGGATATGTCACCGTTTTTATTTGCAGACGCCATTTTAAATCACCGCCCTATCGACGTATTTAACAACGGCGACATGCTGCGCGACTTTACTTATATTGATGACATTATAGAAGGCGTCATTCGCTGCATAGACAAAGTGGCGTTGCCTGCTACGGAATGGGATGCACAAAACCCCGACCCAAGCACCTCCACAGCACCCTATCGACTTTATAACATTGGTAACTCGTCCCCTGTTAAATTAATGGACTTTATACAGGCCATAGAATCAGCGTGCGGAAAAGCAGCCGTAAAAAATTATCTACCCATGCAACCCGGTGATGTCTATCAAACCGATGCCGATACAACGGCATTAGAACAAGACATGGACTATAAACCGGCTAAAAACCTTAACGAAGGTATTAAAGAAACCGTAGAGTGGTTTAAAGCATATTACAAATTACAGTGATTCAGGTTCTATCTAAATCATAGTGAGTAGGTTAAATAATAAAAAATACAGATAAACACAAATCTTATTAAGAAACTAAAAACGTCCAAGCCCGTCATCCCGGCAGGGACTGCCGGGATCCAGTTGCCATGGATGGCAATTACAAAGCAAACAACTGATTGATTTATAGCTTCAGTTTTAATAAATACCGATGCCGGTCGGGGTTTGCAACACCGACCGAAACATTTGAAGGCTTCAAAAACCTTCAAAACGAGAGAGCAATCGCTTCAGCTATTGCCGCTAAAAAAGCTAAAGCTTTTTTACTCCAGTTATATCCTTAACTTAACGGCATTGGGGCTTGAATACTTACAAAATGACTAGTAAAACTTTTACCAACTATTCCCAAAGGGAATTTTTATCAAAAACACTGGAAAAACATGAATAATATAAAAATTGGCGTCGTTGGTTTGGGTTATGTTGGCTTGCCGCTGGCGGTAGAATTTGGTAAAAAATACCCCACCATTGGTTTTGATATCAATCAACAGCGGATTACAGAATTACAAGCCGGTGTAGACCGTACCTTGGAAACCAGTCATGAAGAGTTAGTCGAGGCAACGCACCTTACCTATACCACTGCCGCTGATGATCTGACGCAATGCAATATCTACATAGTTACCGTACCCACCCCCATTAACGAACACAAACAGCCAGACCTTACCCCACTGGAAAAAGCCAGTGCATTACTGGGTAAAGTCATTAAACATAATGACATTATTATTTATGAATCCACGGTTTACCCCGGTGCCACCGAAGAAATCTGCGTACCCATACTGGAGCGCATTTCAGGCTTAACCTTTAACACCGATTTTTTTGTCGGCTACAGCCCCGAAAGAATTAATCCCGGTGATAAAGAACACCGCGTAACCAATATATTAAAAATAACCTCAGGCTCTACACCCGAAACAGCCGATACAGTGGATGCCTTATATAAAAGCATCATTATTGCCGGCACCCACAAAGCCAGCAGCATAAAAGTAGCAGAAGCCGCCAAAGTAATTGAAAACACCCAACGCGATGTCAATATCGCCTTAATTAATGAACTGGCCTTACTGTTTAATAAACTGGATATTGACACCGAAGAAGTCCTGATTGCCGCCGGTACCAAATGGAACTTTTTACCCTTTAGACCTGGCTTGGTCGGTGGACATTGCATCAGTGTAGACCCGTACTATTTAACCCACAAAGCCCAAGCAGTTGGTTATAACCCGGAAATAATTTTGGCAGGCAGACGCTTAAACGACAACATGGGCAATTACATTGTGTCCCAAGTTATCAAACTCATGCTTAAAAAACGCCTGCATATTAATGAATCAAAAATCTTAATCATGGGCTTAACCTTTAAAGAAAATTGCCCCGATATCCGCAACACCCGCGTTATCGACATCATTAAAGAACTTAACAGTTATGGCGCTAACGTAGATATCTATGACCCTTGGGTTGACCCTAAAGAAACCCAGCATGAATACGGCATTACCCCAATCGAAAAGCCACAACCCGGCACCTACGATGCCATCCTGTTAGCCGTAAAACATGACCAGTTTGTACAAATGGGTGAACAACAAATAAAAGCGTTGGGCAAAGAAAACCACGTCCTTTACGACATTAAATACATCCTGCCTGCCGATAAAGTTGACGGCAGACTATAGTAAAACCTGTTTTGTAGGAACGACAAAGAAACCTCTAGTTCCCACGCTTCAGCGTGGGAATTCAGGCCGCGACGCTCCAGCGTTGCGTGACGCGGGAGCGTCACTATCGGCATTCCCACGCCGGAGCGTGGGAATGATAAGAATCTACCAGAAGGCAGTAACATAGAACTTGATGTAAACGAAGTAATGACAAATAAAAAAGAAATTAAAGATCAGCTTAATAGCACTGAAATACTGCCTTTAATTAATAACATATCGAATTCGTCGCAGCCAGATAATTCAGCAGACATTCAGACACTTGACAGTCTGTTGGATGCACTTTACGGTGCAGTTAAATATACAGCTTCTGATAAATCTGACAAAGAACTCTGGCACGAAAGGATGATTGAAAAACATGGCTGATCAAGTTGTATTAGACAAAGTAAGCTGGGTGGTTATTTTTGCGGGTTAACTAATAAAATTGGTATAAATTATGTACGCTATTGAATTTGAAGCAGATGTACAGGATGGACTCATTAAAATACCCAGTCAATATAAAGAACTTGAATCCAAACATCTAAGAATAATTGCCCTGCTTGATGATTCAGAAATGATTAAGCCAATGCAAGAGAACAAACAATATACCGATGAATATATCAATGACCACTGGCGTGAACTACTCATAACGGCTACAACCGATCCACTACAAAATGACGATAAAACTTGACTACTAGTTCCAACGCTCCAGCGCTCATCGTTATACACAAGTGCTTGCCGGAGCTTGGGAGCCTATGCAAATCGTGGAGGTCAGGCTCTGCCTGACTGTCAGGCAAAGCCTGACCTCCAGCCTGGGAACGATAAGAAAACAAGAATAACCTGAGGTAGAGCCATGCAAGTACAAGCCGTAAAGCTGGATCAAGGTTGGTACATTAAAGACCCGCCCGGTTTTGAAGAAATTAAAACTGATGTTATTGAACTAGAAATTGAATTAACTTCCAATCAATTTTCCAGCCTTGACAATAAAGAGTTAAAAGGCATTGTCATTATGGAAAGATATTTTAAAAAAAGACAAAGAGAAACCCAAGAGTTTAGGAATATAGCAGATTTACAAGCCAAATTTCGTAAGCAATTTGGTATTTCATCTAAGCCTTTCACAGAATCACTTAGGGAGCTATAAGTGCATCTATTCGATAATAATTTTGTAATCGACATTATTACAAATAGAGCAGGCATTAGTGAAAAGTATTCTGATATTACAAACATTCCCACGCAGGAGCGTGGGAACGATAAGACGATAAGATAAGACACCGGTGCGTAAGGACAACAAAAAAAACTCTAGTTCCCACGCTCCAGCGTGGGAATTCAGGCCGCAACGCTCCAGCGTTGCGTGACGCAGAGCGTCACCACAGGCATTCCCACGCCGGAGCGTGGGAACGATAAGACGATAAGATAAGACGCCGGAACGTAAGAACAACAAAAAACCTCTAGTTCCCACGCTCCAGCGTGGGAATTAAGGCCGCGACGCTCCAGCGTTGCGTGACGCAGAGCGTCACCACAGGCACGCCAGAGCGTAGGAACGATAAGATACATAGAAACGACAAAAAAAACAACGAGCTCCCACGCTCCAGCGTGAGAACACAACCCGCAACGCGCAAGCGTTGCAATAACCAAATTTAATACAACAAAAAACCAACATGACAAAATACCAAGAAGTTTTAGCCCAACTCAACCAAACACCACAAAAATGGCTAATCACTGGCGTAGCCGGTTTTATAGGCTCTAACCTCCTAGAAACCTTATTAAAAAACAACCAACTAGTCACAGGTCTTGATAACTTCTCAACCGGTCATTCACATAACCTTGATCAAGTAAAAGCGTGCGTAACACCACAGCAATGGCAAAACTTCACCTTGATAGAAGGCGACATTCGCGATCTAAACACCTGCACAAAAGCCTGTGACAAAATCACCTATGTACTCCACGAAGCCGCACTGGGTTCTGTGCCCCGCTCCATCGCCGATCCCATCAACACCAATGCCAACAACATTACCGGTTTTTTAAACATGCTGGTTGCTGCCCGTGATGCCGGCGTTAAACGCTTTGTTTATGCCGCCTCCAGCTCTACCTATGGCGACCATCCCGATCTGCCTAAAGTAGAAGATAAAATAGGCAATCCACTGTCGCCTTATGCCGTTACCAAACTGGTTAATGAATTGTATGCACAAGTTTTTGCCAAAACCTACGGCTTTAAAACCATCGGCCTTAGATACTTTAACGTGTTTGGGCAACGACAAGATCCCAACGGTGCCTATGCAGCGGTCATCCCTAAATGGGTAGAAGCCATGATTACCAACAAACCCGTATTGATTAATGGCGATGGCGAAACCAGCAGGGATTTTTGTTATATAGACAATACCGTCCAGGTCAATATTCTCGCGGCAGTTGCCGGTGATGAAGCCGCCAATCAGGTTTATAACGTAGCCGTAGGCGACCGCACCACCCTTAACGACTTGTTTGAATTAATCAGAGCAGGCCTTGAAAACGACTACCCACACTTAAAAGAGTTTAAACCGGTTTATCAGGAGTTTCGTGCCGGCGATGTCAGACATTCACTGGCCGATATCTCCAAAGCTGAAAACTTGCTGGGTTATAGCCCCAGTCATCGTATTTGCGCAGGCATTGACCAAGCGCTGGAATGGTATGTTAAAGATATTGTTGGTTAACCATTTATGTCGGTATAATTAAAACATGAGTAATTATATTTAAATCGCTAAAAGTAAAAGGATTAACAAATGCAAAATACTCAATCAATCGGTAACCTTCTCAAGCGCCTCTGGGTGCATATGAGTAAGCGCCGGCGCAGTCAGCTCTTAATAATATTGATACTAATGGTTATTGCATCATTTGCAGAAATTGTCAGTATTGGTGCTGTTTTGCCCTTTTTGGGCGTTTTAACTGCGCCCACGCGCATTTTTGAAATGCCCGTTGCTCAGCCGGTAATTAAGTATCTACAAATAACAGAACCCAAACAATTGCTTCTGCCGCTAACGATTGTTTTCGGTTTAGCTGCATTTATGACTGGCGCCATGCGTTTACTTTTGCTCTGGGCCAGTACAGGGGCCTCTTTCGCCATCGGCGCCGACCTAAGTAACAGTATTTACCTTAGGACGCTGTATCAGCCCTATCAGGTTCATTGTGCACGTAACAGTAGTGAAGTAATCAATGGCATATCAACAAAAGCAAACAGTGTAATTTATAATACTATTGTCCCGCTGATGACACTCATTAGTTCTTCAATTTTATTGGTAGCAATCCTTATTGCCTTGTTAACAATTGATCCCTTTATTGCTATCAGTGCTTTTAGTGGCTTTGGAGTGATCTATTTATTTATTATTAGGTTAACCCGTAAACAAATACTGATTAACGGTCAATGTATAGCCAAAGAATCGACGCAAGTGATTAAATCCCTTCAAGAAGGTTTGGGCGGCATACGTGATGTATTAATTGATGGCAGTCAAACGGCTTACGGCATGATTTACCGTAAGGCAGACTACCCTTTGCGCCATGCGCAAGGCAACAATATGTTTATTGGTCAGTTTCCCCGATATGGTGTCGAAGCGTTAGGCATGGTATTAATTGGAGTCCTAGCTTATTATCTGGCACAGCAACCGGATGGTATTGCTAAAGCAATTCCGGTGCTGGGTGCGCTGGCGCTGGGTGCGCAGCGCTTATTACCTGTATTACAACAAGCTTATGGTTCGTGGTCCGGTATCCGCGGCGGCCAGGCATCCTTACAAGACACGTTACTATTATTAGAGCAACCCTTGCCCGCCTATGCCAATCAACCGGTGGCACAGCCCTTGTCTTTTAATAATACCATTAATTTAAAGCAACTTGCTTTTCGCTACAGCCCTGACGCTCAATATGTGCTTGATAATATAAACATCACCCTTACAAAAGGTAGCCGAGTAGGTTTTATTGGTACCACGGGTAGTGGTAAGAGTACCTTGCTGGATATTATTATGGGTTTGTTGGAGCCGACACAAGGCACGTTACTTATTGATAACCAAGCGATTACAACAGAAAATTATCGTGCCTGGCAAGCCCATATTGCCCATGTACCGCAAGCTATATTTCTGGCTGACAGCAGTATTGAAGAAAATATTGCTTTTGGCATACCTAAAGAGCAAATTGATCATGTGCGTGTCCGTTTGGCGGCACAACAAGCCCAAATTGCCGATATTATAGAAACTTGGCCCAAAAAATATCAAACTTTCGTGGGCGAGCGAGGTATCTGTTTATCCGGTGGGCAGCGTCAACGCATTGGTATTGCACGCGCACTCTACAAACAAGCCGATGTTATTATCTTTGATGAAGCGACTAGTGCCCTGGATAATGAAACCGAGCAAGCGGTTATGCAAGCCATTGAAAATCTCAGCAAAGACTTAACCATTTTAATTATCGCGCATCGACTGACCACACTAAAAAATTGCACGCATATCATCGAGTTGGATAAGGGTGTCATTAAACGTGTCGGTAGTTATGAAGAAATCGTAATGTTAACATCACCCATAGTGCAAAAAAATAAGGAAACTATTCATCATGCTTAATAATGCATCAATACTGATTACCGGTGGCACTGGTTCTTTCGGTCATACTTTTATCCCAATGACCTTAGCCAAATACAATCCTCGTAGATTAGTCATTTATTCCCGTGATGAAATGAAGCAATGGGAGATGGCTAAACTCTATGCCGATGACGAAAGAGTGAGATTTTTTATTGGTGATGTGCGCGATAAAGATCGCTTATCACGTGCACTAGATGGTATTGATTATGTGGTTCATGCAGCCGCAACTAAAATCGTCCCAACCGCTGAATATAACCCTTTTGAATGTGTCAAAACCAATGTATTAGGGGCAATGAACCTAATTGACGCCTGTATTGATCGCGGTGTTAAGCGTGTAGTTGCACTTTCAACAGATAAAGCCAGTAGCCCGGCCAATCTGTATGGCGCAACCAAGCTTACCTCTGACAAACTATTTGTTGCGGGCAACTCTTATGCGGGTGGCCATGATACACGTTTTGGGGTGGTTCGCTATGGTAATGTGATGGGCTCACGGGGTTCTATTATTCCCTTCTTTTTATCAATTGCTGATAAAGGTGTATTGCCCATCACGGACGATCGCATGACCCGTTTTATGATTACCTTGGAACAAGGTGTTGAACTGGTCTGGCATGCTTTTGATGATATGGTAGGTGGAGAAATCTATGTCAAAAAAATACCCTCAATGAATATTTTAGATATCGCTAGAGCCACTGTCCCGGATGCAAAGCATGAGGTGATAGGTATACGCCCAGGCGAAAAACTTCATGAGCAAATGATTGGTACAGAAGATGTACTTTATACCTACGAGTATCCAGAACATTTTAAAATACTACCGGCAATAAATAACTGGAGCAGTGATCCTTTTAGAATACAAGATGGTACGCGCTTAGCAGAAGACTTTACTTATTGTTCGGATAATAATTCAGAATGGATGTCCGTTGAGACATTACGCACCTGGATTGACCAAAATAAAGATAAAGTCGGAAAAATATGACAGCAATAATACCTTATGGTAGACAAGATATATCAGAAGAAGACATTCAGGCTGTTGTTGATGTTCTAAGATCTGATTATTTAACCCAAGGACCTGCAGTTCCTGCCTTTGAAAAAAGCGTTGCTGATTATTGCGGCATCCAATATGCAATAGCCGTCAATAGTGCAACGAGCGCCTTACACATAGCTTGCTTGGCCTTAGGCGTTGGTAAAGGTGATATCGTGTGGACATCCCCAATTACCTTTGTAGCAAGTGCTAACTGCGCACTTTATTGTGGTGCTGAAATCGACTTTGTTGATATTGATCCGAAAACTTATAACTTAAGTGTTGTATCTTTATCAGAAAAACTAGCCCAAGCCTCCCTCAATGGCACGCTTCCTAAAGTAGTTATTCCTGTGCATTTATGTGGCCAACCCTGTGAAATGGAAGCTATCTATGCACTCAGCCAACAATATGGATTCAAAATAATTGAAGATGCTTCCCATGCTATTGGTGGCAAATATCAAAACAAGCCTATTGGTAACTGTCGCTATAGCGACATCACAATATTTAGCTTTCATCCTGTTAAAATCATAACTACCGCTGAGGGCGGTATGGCATTAACCAATGATGCTAAACTTGCTAAATCTATGGACTTACTGAGAAGCCATGGTATTACTCGTGATGCAAATGAAATGACACACGCCTCAGATGGCCCATGGTATTACCAACAAATAACGTTAGGTTACAACTATAGAATGACGGACTTACAAGCCGCTTTAGGTTTGAGTCAAATGAAGAGATTGGATGAATTTGTTGCTAAACGTCATGTTATTGCTGAACGTTACAACCAACTCTTAAACAATCTTTCTATTACGATTCCATGGCAACATCCTGATGGATATTCAGGATTACATTTGTACGTAATTCGTTTAAAATTAAATGAAATAAATAGATCACATAGAGAAGTATTTGAAGCTCTTCGAGTAGCAGGCATTTTAGTAAACCTGCACTATATACCCGTTCATCTTCAACCATACTACGAAACTTTGAACTTCAAACCGGGTATGTTTCCAGTGGCAGAACATTATTATACTGAAGCAATTAGTCTACCTATGTATCCTAAATTAACAGAAATAGAACAACATACTGTTATAAAAGTATTACAACAAACTATAAAATGAATATTGCCATTATACCTGCACGCGGTGGTAGTAAGCGTATACCTCGCAAAAACATAAAGCTTTTTGATGGCAAACCTATGATTGCTTATGCCATTCTAGCAGCCAAGGAATCAGGACTTTTTGAACATATTATTGTAAGTACTGATGATGAAGAAATTGCAGAAATTGCCAAGCAATGGGGTGCAAAAATACCATTCATGCGACCTATAGAACTGGCAAACGATCACGCAACAACCAACCCCGTTATTAAACATGCCATTGAAACATGTAACACACTCGGTTGGAAGCCTGAACATGTTTGTTGTATTTATCCAAACGTACCTTTTATTCAAGTATCAGACTTACAATTGGCATTTGAACGTTTAGTCGAATTAAATGTTGATTATTGTTATCCAGTAACTGAGTTTCCTTCTTTAATACAACGGGCATTAAAGCTATCAAATAATGGACAAACACAACCGTTTTACCCACAATTTGAAACAACGAGAACTCAAGACCTTGAACCCGCTTATTATGATGCCGGTCAATTTTATTGGGGAAAAACCAATGCTTGGCTAATAAACCCAAAGATTCATAGTGGTGGATTAGGCCATATTATCCCAAACTGGAGAGTTGTCGATATTGATACTCCCGATGATTGGGAAAGGGCAGAACTATTTGCTCATTCAATAAACAATAAGCTCTTAAAATCCACTTGTTAAGATATATGAATATTGCCATTCGCATTAATGCAACAAATCAAATTGATACTGGACATTTTAAAGACACTGTAATTACAAAGCACTTAATGGAAAATATTTATGATGGTATCTAAAAAGCAAGAACTAAAAGAGTATCTCAATAATATTCAAACATTATTTAAAGATATCGAAAATTGGTCAAAGTCTAAAAATTTATCAGTTAATCATAGCAATATCACTCTTAATGAAGAAGCATACGGGAAATATGATGTTGAAACTTTAGTTATTAATACCAGCACAAATGAAAAAATTGCTGAGATCATCCCCGCTGGTGCCTCAATTATTGGCGCAAAAGGACGTGTGGACTTTGTGGGTACAATTGATACTGTAATTTTAGTGGATTGGGATAAAGGTGGCCCTAGCTTTGAAACAACCATTGCCAGCGGTGCAGAAACAAAAAAATGCATTAAACCTCTCTATCGTAATGTCGATGAACCGGGTTGGTATTGGGTAGAAAGCCGCAAACTTTCTCGGGCACACAAACTCGATGAGAATCTATTCAATGATTTACTTCTTGCGGTATCCGATTATGACTGCCGCAGTTGAAGAAATAGAACGGATTAATCAAACTTGGTTATTAACCAAAGAAGCTTTATCGATAGTTAGACATGAAATTCATACGCAATATAAAAACACTAAGACGAGTAATGTACTTGCAAATACTGTTTTTGAAGATCTCACGTTCACTCAATCTGAATTAAATATTTTAGAATGCAAACAAGCCGCTGAAGATTATGCCATTCTATCAATGTGGGCGGTTTTTGAACGCCATTTAATTCTCCGACTGGAATACGAATGTGCAAAAATGCAAGACACCCCTCTTTCAGATTTCAATAACTGCGTCTTTAAAGAAATATCAAGTAAGATTGAGTATATGAGAATAGATAATGCAATAGACTTAATCAAACCTTTAGTGGGTGGTGATCTTGCTGGTCAAGCCAAAAGTATAAAGAAATATCGTGATTGGATTGCTCATAGAAATACTCGTAAACCAACACCGGCAAAAATTGATCCAGAAACTACCCGAGAAATCCTTAAAATCATTGCAACGGCAATTGATAATAAATGAAAATGAATATTGCCATTCGAACTGATGCAACCAGTCAAATTGGTACGGGGCATTTTATGCGATGCCTGACTTTAGCAGATGAACTAAAACAACATGGGGCGGATATTCGGTTTATAAGTCGTGATTTACCTCAGCATTTAGGCGAAATGCTTAAGCTAAAAGACTTTGAATTTGTATCATTGCCCCAAAGCATTCACGATAAACAACTAGATAACTTAGCGCACTCAAAATGGTTAAGCGCTAGTCAAGCAGAGGATGCACAGGCAAGTATTGATGCACTTTCTGATAAGAATTGGGATTGGCTAATCGTTGATCACTATGCACTGGACACTCGTTGGGAAACTAAGTTATGTGAAAGTGTAAAAAAAATCATGGTGATTGATGACATTGCTGATAGACAACATAATTGTAATTTACTACTAGATCAGAATTATTATGCTGACATGGAAACCCGCTACATAGACAAAGTACCTAATCATTGTCAACTGTTACTGGGACCTCGTTATGCGTTGTTACGTGATGAATTTAAAAAATGGCGCGAACAAGTAAAACCGCGTACTGGCCCTGTAAAACGGATATTAATATTTTTTGGTGGCGTCGATAGTGATAACTATACCGGTCAAACGCTTGATGCCCTTAATGAAATAACTCTTGAAGGTATTAATATAGATGTAGTAATTGGCGCTCAACACCCCTATCGTTCAGACATTGAAACCATTTGTATCAATCAAAATTATAATTGTCATGTACAAACTAATAACATGGCCGAACTGATGTCAAAAGCAGACTTAGCTATTGGTGCTGGCGGTACGGCTACATGGGAACGCTGTTGTTTAGGCTTGCCTACATTAGTTTTTTGTATTGCAGACAACCAAAAAGCACAGATTAACGATGCAGCAACTAAAGGTTTATTGTATGCTCAAAACCATGACACAAAAATATCATCAGTTATTAAAACCCATTTAACTGCTTTAATTAATAACCCCTGTTTAAGACATCACATTTCAAACAATGCATTGCAAGAGATAGATCCAAATGGAAAATCTCGACTTATTAGTGAAATGGGTTGCTCAGGTCTAACCATAAGAAAAGCAAAAGAAGATGATTCATTTAATTTATTCACATGGCGCAATCACACAACTATAAGATCAGTTTCAAAAAATAAAAATATAATCTTATTGGAAGATCATCAAAGATGGCTACATAACACAATAAACTCAGAAGATAAGGTACTTCTGATAGCTCAGCATGATGACGAACCTATCGGTGTAATCCGTTTTGACAAACAAGATAACCAAGCTGAAGTTTCAATTTATTTAGTCCCTGAAAAAAACAATAAAGGACAGGGTAAAGAGCTTTTAATAACTGCAGAACAATGGTTAAAAACACATTATCCAGAAATTAAATATATCAATGCAATTGTATTAGACGATAATATCGCTTCGCACAAATTGTTTTTAAAAACCGGTTATCAACTTAATATTTCTCACTATCAAAAAAGCGTCAACTAAATATGAAATCAGAATTTAAAATTGCAGATAGATTAATTGGTAAAAACCACCCCCCTTTTATCATTGCTGAAATGTCGGGTAATCATAACCAATCATTAGAACGAGCTCTTGAAATAGTTGAAGCCGCCGCAAAAACTGGAGCACATGCACTAAAAATACAAACTTATACGCCAGATACAATGACATTAGATCTGGATGAGCGTGAGTTTCATATCAGTGACCCTAATAGCCTATGGTCTGGCACATCCCTTTATAAACTTTATGGAGAAGCTTATACACCTTGGGAATGGCACAAACCTATTTTTGATAGAGCGCGTGAACTTGGGATTATTCCATTCAGTACGCCCTTTGATGATACAGCAGTTGACTTGCTGGAAGATCTTGATGTCGCCTGCTATAAAATCGCGTCTTTTGAAAATACAGACTTACCTTTAATACGTCGAGTAGCTGCAACAGGCAAACCCCTAATTATATCAACAGGAATGGCTAGCATTGCAGAGCTGGATGATACTGTCCGTGCTGCGCGTGAAGCTGGCTGCAAAGATCTTATATTACTAAAATGTACAAGTACCTATCCTGCTACCCCACAAAATACGAATATATTAACCATACCGCATTTACGTGACTTATTCGATTGCGAGACAGGCTTATCTGACCATACGATGGGCGTGGGCGTTTCTGTAGCGAGTGTTGCTTTAGGCGCCACTGTTATTGAAAAGCATTTTACATTGAACCGTGCAGATGGTGGTGTTGATAGTTCTTTTTCAATGGAACCCAGTGAAATGGCTCAATTGGTTCTTGAAACCGAACGCGCTTGGCAGGCATTGGGCAAAGTGAGTTATGGTGTTACAGACGCAGAGAAAAAGTCAATCCAATTTAGACGGTCTTTATATATAGTAAAAGATCTTAAAGCGGGGGATGTATTGACTAAAGATAATGTAAGAGCCATAAGACCTGGCTTAGGGTTGCCGACAAAATATTTGGAAGTGGTGTTAGGAAAGAGGGTGTCGAGAGACGTAGTACGTGGAACTGGGTTATGCTGGAATTTGTTAAAGTAGAACAATCCAGTTCAAATTAAATCATTACTTGATTTTACAAGGTATAAAAAATGTGTACATTAACGGAGCCTGAAATACGGTCAGGAGTACTTATGGCTAAACAGAAAATAGTTGCATTAACTGCTGTTGGGCGGATGCTATCAAGTTGTGATGAATTAGGGGGGGGCATTTCAAGACTTTTTGGTGTAACAGGGACTAACTTCCAATATGTGTGTTGTTGCCAGGTAGCCTTTAGTCTCATTGGATCCGAAAATGAAATATTGTAAACTTTGCCTACAACCCGACACACGACCCAATACAGTATTCTCTGCAGATGCGATATGTCCTGCATGTACTTATTTTGAAGCGCTAAAAAGGGTAGATTGGCAGGAGAGGTTTGAGATGCTTCAGGATCTGTTAGCAAGCCATCCCAGAATAAGTGGCCAGTTTCACGACTGCATTATTGGTGTAAGTGGCGGTAAAGATAGTACACGTCAGGCATTGTTCCTTCGAGACAAATTGGGTATCAATCCATTATTGGTCAGTTTAAGTTATCCACCCGAACAGGTAACAGATCGCGGTGTAGACAATCTATCAAATTTAATCAACTTAGGCTTTGATGTTGTTATCAGTGCACCCGCACCAAAAACATGGATGACGCTAAAGCAAGAAGGCTTTCAGCGCTTTACCAATTCGTTCCGTTCTACAGAAATGGCACTATTTGCTTCAGTACCGCAGATTGCCATTAAATATGGCATCAAATTGATACTCTGGGGTGAAAATCCCGGCTTGCAACTTGGCGATATGAAAACATTAGGCCGCACAGGCTATGATGGTAACAGCCTGCGCTATATGAATACACTATCGAGCGGACTGGATTGGATGCTTGAATGTGGATTCTCTAGGTCTGAATTAATTTCTTATGTCTACCCGGCAGTAGAAGAGTTCGAGAAACATGATTTGCAAATTATTTATCTAGGTTGGTTTCTTGGTGATTGGTCACTTGTAAACAATGCGATGTATGCATGTATGAGTGGTCTTAAGATACGAAAGGATGGGGTAGAAAAAACAGGTGATCTTTATGGTGTTACCGCCTTGGATGAAGATTTTACACCGATTAACCAATTAATTAAATACTACAAATTTGGCTTTGGACGAGTAACTGATTATGTTAACGAAGAAATTAGATTGGGTCGTATCAGTAGAGATGAGGGTGTAGAGCTTGTGGAAAAATATGATGACGCAAAGGATGAAAAATATATAAAGGATTACTGTGATTATCTTTCCATCTCGGTTGATGATTTTTGGAAAAAAGTGATCGAATCCACAAACAATAAATTGTTTCTAATTAAAGGTGATGGTACAATCCACCGGAAATTTAAAGTTGGTGTTGGGTTATGAGGGCGTATACAATTGGTGTTGTAGATTATGGCATGGGTAATCATGCTTCTGTTATGCATAGTCTGAGAGATCTTGGTTTTAGGGTTAGAGTTAGCAATAATACATCGGAATTAGATTTGGTGGATATATTGATGTTGCCAGGTGTTGGGGCTTTTCCAGCCGCTATGACTACCTTACATGAGCGAGGATTGGTCGACTATTTACAAGCACAAGCTCGCCAAGGTCGCCCATTGATTGGAATTTGTTTGGGCATGCAATTACTTGCAACTGCATCTTATGAACATAAATACACAGTTGGTCTGGATTTAATCCCTGGAAATATTGTGCCTTTTCCCGATCATGGCGTACATATTGGCTGGAACACTCTAGAATTTACCCAGCATAGCCCGCTATGGACATCAAGTGATGGGGAGGCTTTTTACTTCAATCATTCGTTTTACTACCAAGGCCCATCAGAATATCAAGTTGCAGCGACTCGACATCCATCAGCATTTTCATCAGTAATACAACGCGGTAGTGTAGTTGGCTTACAGTTTCATCCAGAAAAAAGTCAATCGGCAGGCAAGATTTTGCTAAAGAATCTGATTGTGGGGTTGGCACATGCTTAAAAAACGCTTAGTTGGCGTTGTTACAGTAAAAAATGGCTGGGCGGTCCAGTCGTTTGGGTATCGCCGTTATTTGCCTCTGGGCAAGCCAGAGTGTTTAGTAGAAAATCTTGACCGCTGGGGTGCAGACGAAATATTAATTCAAGTCATCGACCGTTCAATGACGGATTCTGGGCCTGATTTTGAGTTGCTTGAGCGGTTGGGTAAGCTCGGTCTTGGGACACCATTGATTTATGCGGGGGGGATTTGCTCAGTAGCGGATGGCGTTAAATTAATTCAAATGGGTGCAGACCGTATCGTTGTTGATGCCCTGCTACACAATAATCTGGTATCTATTAAAAAACTTTCTGATAAGCTCGGTGCTCAAGCGCTTATTGCCTCATTACCACTGTCTTGGGAAAATAACTTGTTGGAATGGTTTGACTATAGGTCTCAAACATCAACGCTGATTTTATGTGAAGTATTGAACTTAATCCAGTCGGGTGTTGTTTCAGAAGTGCTAATCACCGATTGGCAAAATGAGGGGTTGCCGAATGGTTTTAACCGGAAACTGGTTGACGAATTCCCTATAAAAACGGTTCCTATCATTGCATTTGGTGGGCTCAGTAAAGCAGAGCAAATGCAAGATTTATTGCAAAGTCCAGGTGTTACGGCCGTAGCGGTTGGTAATTTTTTATCTTATCGAGAACATGCCATCCAAGAGTACAAAGCTGCATTAACGAACATGCCGCTTCGGCTTGCAACATATCAATCTACATTTTCACTTATAGCAGATACTGATGCCTAATATTCAATTTTGTAAACGTTGCCTATATACAACAGCTCATCCTTTAGGTTTGACTTTGGATGAGGAGGGCATCTGCTCTGGTTGTCGCATCCATGAGGAAAAAGATATGCTTGATTGGGCTGAAAGATGGAGTATGCTTGAAGCTTTAGTTAAGCCTTACCGCAATCAAAACGGGAAAAACTATGACTGCATTATTCCCGTAACTGGTGCGCAGGACTCTTACTACATCGTTCACCTAGTTAAGGAGCGCTTGGGTCTAAATCCACTGCTAGTTACTTACAATAAGTATTTCAATACCCCGCTGGGCATCCGTAATCTTGCCAATCTGCGTATCCGCTTTAACTGTGATATTCTTTATCAAAATGTAAATCCCATATCAGTAAAAAAAATTACACGTAGTACCTTGCGTCAGTTTGGCAGCATCTATTGGCCAATTTTAGCTGGGCAAACTGTGTTCCCAGTTCAAACGGCTGTTCGATATAGGATCCCCCTGATTATTTGGGGTGCGCATCAAGGCATTGAACAGGTAGGGATGTTCTCTCATGAACATGAAGTTGAAATGACACGCCGATATCGAAAAGATCATGATCTTATGGGGCATGAAGCGGATGACTTGCTTTCAATTTTCGATACGCTTAAAGAAGAGGATATCTGGCAGTACAGATACCCAGATGATCATGACCTAAATGCTGTGGGTGTGCGTGGTATTTATTTAGGCAATTACGTGCGATGGGATCAAAAAGCTCAACATGAACAAATGATAATGAAATATAATTACCATTCATCAAGTTTTACACGTACATTTGATAGCTATGATTATGTTGATTGTTTTAACTACATGAGTCTGCATGATCAACTTAAACTATATAAGCATGGTTTTTCCAAAGTGACGGATCATGCTTCTCGTGAAATTCGGCATGGTCGTTTAACCCGTGAAGAAGGTCTTGCTTTAGTGCGGCATCATGAAAAATCGCCTGTGGAATACGCACAACTCTTTATGGATTGGCTAGGTCTTACACAACGTTCTTTGCAATTTATCATGGATCAACATAGAAACCCTAGATTTTGGAATCAGCCTGAATTTGGTCAATGGGAATTTAATGGATGGAGCGTACACCATTATTCTAATAGCTATGAGCATCAAGGTAATTGTCCGCTGCCTGATATTTTTGAGGTTAACGACAAACTTGAATATGATCGAGACGCTAAGTACATAACAATAGGGAGAGGATGGCCATAATTTATTTACTCTTTTTGTAATCAGTAAAAACAAAAAAAAATAATTTTTAACTCAGTTTTAATAATAGAAAGAGTTTTATGCCTTTATTTTCAAATGAAATTCTTGAAGATTCTGTAAAAAAAATCTCAGAAAATAGTGACAGTTGGTTGAGTCAATATAAATTTATAGCATCTAAGGCAGTTACTAATCGAAGAAAATATATGCACGGAGCAAGGTGCTTTGCTCAAACAATCATAGGATTCTTTATAAATCCACTTTTGAGTAAAACAGAAAATGTTTATATTTTTGAGGGTATTAGAAACAAAGAATATATGACCATTTTTAGAGCAGACTCTGTTGTTATTGTTGGATCGCATTTGGAGAAGGCCTATGCAAAAGCACACGGTTATGGTTTTTGTTGGTCATTTCCCATGGTAAGTGCAACCCAGTCTAAAATGGGTAGAGATTGGAATTATCCTGCTATTAGGCAACTTAGACTTTGGTTAGAAATATTATCTAAATTTAAAAAGGCTACTTTTTTTCTATATGAAGATACTCAGCCATTAGGCGTTTTTTTTGTACATATTGGTAAATTATTGCAACCTAACGTTAGTACAGTTTGTATACAGCATGGTTATTTTACTATAACTAATTACCCCATCAGACTTGACGGGATTTTATCTGATATAAATTTTGTTTGGGACTGCCGTCAAGCAGAGTTAATTGGATCTAACCCTGTAGCAACTTTTGAAATAGGACTGCCCTATTTTGCAACAGCAAAGCAAACTAACGAAATTAATGTGGTATTAGTTGGTACTGGAATGGCAGATTATGGCACAAATGTGTTCCAAAGATCTATAAATACTTATGTCATTATTCATACCATGTTAGCTAATATAAAAGGTATAAATATTTTTTATAAACCTCATCCAAATGAATATAATGACGAAAAAACCCTTGATCATATAAGAAAAAAATTCAATATTGTAGATAATCCTGATAAACAGAAACTCTTAAATGGTCCTAGATCAATATTTATAGGAACTGAATCTTCATTGCTTTATGAGGCAGGAATTGCGGGGCATCTGGTTGCACACTGGAAGCTTGGTACAGATGAGATACCTGTTTTTGATTTTGATTTTGAATTTGAAGCAAATGAAATGAGTGAATTATTACAATGGATTTTGAATATGAAAAATAAAAATTTAGTGTGTAAGGAAGATCATATTACACGGATAGAGCCATTGGAACGCTTTAAACTGGCCTTATGTGAAGCTAAAATACCTTTTTAGATGAAAATAGCAACTTTTACAGATCATTTGCGCACACCATCGTCAAGATTCAGAATTAGGCAATACATACCTATCCTTGAGGCAAGTGGTATTGACGTACATGATTACTATAGGAAGTTTTCAACACAAATGGCTGGATCAAGTGAAGGTACTAAAAGAATACGGTATGATCCTTTGTTAGTTTTGAAAGCTTTGTTATACGAATCAGAAAATATAATGACTAGATTACATAATTCAATTGAATGTAATAAATATGATATTGTTTGGTTAAGCCGTCAATTGATTATAGGTTATCCATCATTCGAATCCTTAATTAAAAAACCTATTGTTTATGATATAGATGATGCCATTTTTCTATCCGGTAAACTAGCTAACTTGCAATTTAAAATTTCGGCACAGCGTGCGAGTGCAGTTATAGCAGGAAATGATTTTTTAGCTGAAGAAGCGTCAAAATACTGTAAAAATATATATATTATTCCTACGGCAGTTGATATTCATCGTTGGAAACCTTTAATTAAGCAAAAACTTGATGCAACGGTTAATTCCGATGCATTCAAAATAGGTTGGAGTGGCACATCAACATCATATAAATACTTTATTCCATTTGAGCAGAGTATTAAAAAATTTCTTATTGATTTTCCTTCAGCTAAGTTAATTTTTATGGCTGACAAGTTTCCTCATGAACTAAAAATATTAAACCCTTATATACAGTTTTTGAAATGGAATGCTGATAATGAAGTTGAATTTATACAGTCACTTGATGTGGGTCTAATGCCAATTGCTCATGATAAATGGTCTGAGGGTAAATGCGCTTATAAAAGTCTCTTGTATTCAGCATGTGGTATACCGGTGGTTATTACGCCGACTGGTGTAAATAAAAAATTACTTAGTACCGCTGATATTGGTTTTGGCCCGGTTTTGCCTGATGACTGGTATGAAGTTTTACAGGTATTATTTTTAGATCGTTTGCTGGGTAAGCGGTTAGGTGGGAATGGAATTGAACTAGTTAAAAAAGATTATTCGATTGATGTCTGTGCTCCGAAAATAATAGAAATTCTTAAGCAAAGTATATAACTTTTTTCTAGGTTGATTGATATGGTTAAAAATAATGATATTTTACTTGAAAGCGTACCTTGTTGTTTAGGCTGTTTGGAAGATGATCAAATCTTGTTTAAAGGACATGATCTCTTGCATGACCTGCCAGGTGAATACTATGTTGTACAATGCCGCACATGCGGTTTAATGCGGACTAATCCAAGACCTACACCTGAATGTATTGGTATTTATTACCCCGACAATTATGGACCTTATTTGGGTACTGTTGTTGATACGGGTCAAGAAAAACAAGGTGTTGGGATAAAGCAATATCTGAAGCCGATAGTAAATCGTATCTTTGATTTTAATGGTACTGTCTTGCCATTTTTAAAGCCTGGAAGACTATTGGAAGTTGGCTGTGCATCGGGTTCATTTCTTCATCGGATGGCCATGGCAGGGTGGGAAGTGCAAGGTATTGAGTTTTGCTTATAAAGCTCAGGAGTTAGGTTATAAAGTACATGTAGGGGCATTGGAAACTGCCCCGCAGCCAGAAGTGCTTTTTGATCTTATTGTGGGTTGGATGGTATTGGAGCATCTTCATGATCCTATCGGTAGTTTAAAAAAATTGAAAGAATGGGCAACACCGGACGCATGGTTAGTATTATCAATACCTAATGCGGGTTCATTAGAGTTTAAATTATTTAAGGATAAGTGGTACGCATTACAATTACCTACCCATATGCATCATTTTACACCGCAGAGTATAGAAAATATATTGCGAATAAGTGGATGGACATTAGAAAAAATATATCACCAGCGTACATTAAGCAATTTAATTGGTAGTTTGGGTTATTTGCTGCGTGAAAACGGTTTTGCCAAGATTGGTAATAAATTGATTAATTTTCCAGATCAAGGTGGGTGGGTAGTATATTTACTTTATCCATTATCTTGGTTTTTAAGTCTATTGGGTCAAACAGGACGTATGACTATTTGGGCGCGAAAATCCTAGCTTAAGAAATTTATGAATACTGAGGAACTTGCAAAACCCGTTAAAGCGAGCGGAATTAGTAGCCAGAATAGCCAAAAAAGAAAAACAACTGGCTCAAAATGATAAAATAAAAGATTAAAAATCTAATTATTATTAATAGTATGAGTAGGTTACGAGATACATTATCACAGACATGGCTTAATATACAAAGCTCATTATTTCCTTGGTTATCAGAAGAACTGGGACCACTGACCGAGAAACAACAGGAATTGGTGACCACCTTAGAAGTGGTGCGCATTGAAGAATTCATCTATTCCAGTGCTGGATTTCCAGGACGTCCGCCTCAAGACCGCTCGGCCATAGCCAGGGCATTTGTGGCAAAAACGATTTATAACCTGCCGACGACACGCGCTTTATTGGATCGATTAGAGGCTGATAGTGCCTTAAGAAGGATTTGCGGTTGGGAGCGCAAAAACGATGTCCCTGATGAGTGGACATTCTCAAGGGCATTTGCCGAGTTCTCGAAATATCGTTTACCTGAGCGGGTTCATGAAGCGTTTATTAAAAAAAGCTATGCAGGCGAAATCGTGGGGCATAATTCTCGCGATTCAACCGCGATAGAGGCACGGGAAAAGCCGCTCAAAAAGGAACCTATCCAGAAAATAGCAGCAAAACGTGGACGTCCTAAAAAAGGCGAAGAACGCATTAAACCATTGACCCGTATTGAGCGGCAAGCCAGTGGTATGGATATGGCGGACATGCTTAACGATTTGCCGACAGCTTGCGACGTAGGCACCAAGAAAAATAGTAAGGGTTATAAAGTCAGCTGGATCGGCTATAAGTTACACATCGATGTGGCGGATGGCGGTATTCCTATCAGCGCGGTATTGACCTCCGCCTCTACTCACGACAGCCAGGTTGCTATTCCATTAGCAATAATAAGTAATGAGCGTGTTACTAATCTTTATGATATCATGGATTCTGCTTATGATGTGCCGCAGATTCACGACATGAGCCGACAGTTGGGGCACATTCCGCTGATTGATGTGCATCCTCGTCGGGATAAAGCCTTAAAAGAAGAACTGACGGTTGAAAATAAACGTTGTCGATTGGTCGGACATAGAATGGCCGAAGCAATACGCTATAACGAGCGTAGTACTGTTGAACGTGTTAATGGTCGACTGAAAGATGAGTTTGGTGGACGGGTTGTGCGAGTCCGCGGTCATGCAAAGGTGATGTGTCATTTGATGTTTGGCCTTCTGGCCTTAACAGCCAATCAGATGATGATTTTAGTGACCTAGAAATCATTTTGACGACTATAACAAGGTTATTTTATGGATAGTAGGGATAACTATGCCCTGATTCTTATACAAACGATAAGATTACAGTGTAAATGGCCTAATAGTGAGCCATTTGTTCAAAAAACGACTTATTAGAAGTCATGTGCAACTTACCGCGTTTTTCGGTCGATAATTTTGCAAGTGGCTCTACTAATTTACACTTAACTTATAGGTCAGATATTGATGGTTTAAGTGCTATACCAACTTTATCAGTTATTATTTATCATGGCCGAGTCGTTGGCTGCCAGCCATGATCATCCAGCCCTCAAGGCACGGGTACAGGACTTTTCCATCGAAAAGGCAGTCGACAAATATGAAAAACTTCTTTTTCCACAAACAACGGATAGTAAAAGGACATGACCCAAGGCATTCTCTATATTTCCTACGACGGCATGCTGGAGCCTTTGGGACAATCCCAGGTATTGGCTTATCTTAAAAGATTGGCCGATGGCCGATGCATCCACCTCCTCAGTTTTGAAAAAGCTGAGGACTGGGCCAACCTGACTGAACGCGAGCGGATTGCCAAAAATATACGCGATGCAGGTATAGTGTGGCATCCACTACGCTATCACAAGCGACCTTCCGCTTTGGCCACTTTATGGGATATTGCTTGTGGCATCACTGTAGGCCTTTGGTTGGTAGTACGTCACCGCTTACACATCGTACATGCCCGCAGTTATGTGTCATCGGTTATGGCATTGGCACTCAAGCGTCTAACAGGCGTTAAATTTCTATTCGATATGCGTGGCTTTTGGGCTGATGAACGGGTGGACGGTGGGTTGTGGCCACGTAATGGGCGCATGTTCAGCATCGCTAAATGGTTTGAGCAACGTTTTTTAATGTCAGCCGACCATGTTGTTTCACTCACACAGGCGGCGGTGCGCGAGATGCAGCAATTCTCGTACTTACAGGATAACATGCCCCCTGTCACTGTTATTCCTACCTGTGCGGATTTGGCACGTTTTAAACCAATCACAAATGAGCAGGACACTAGCGCCTTTGTTTTGGGTTATGTGGGTTCGGCTGGTACCTGGTATTTATTTGATGAGACAGCAAGTTGCTTTGCCCAGCTCTTACATTTGCGGCCTGACGCACGCTTTCTGATTATAAATCGGGGTGAACATGCTTACATCCGTGAGCGGTTGGCCGCTGCAGGAATACCGGATACGGCGATAGAATTAACCAGTGCCACCCATGCCGAAGTACCGCTCCAGATTGCGCGTATGAATGCGGGAATCTTTTTTATCAAACCGGTCTTTTCCAAACAAGCCTCAGCCCCCACCAAGCTGGCCGAATTTTTGGGTTGTGGCATTCCCTGCCTGGGTAATGCCGGTGTGGGTGACATGGCCGAAGTACTGGAGGGCGAACAAGTGGGTGTGGCGCTAAAAACATTTGACGAAGCCTCAATGACAGAGGCTTTGCAGCAATTATTGCAATTGGTAGCAGACCCTGCAACTTCTGTGCGCTGTGTTGCAGCTGCGCAACGTCACTTTTCGCTGGATGAGGGGGTTGCCCGTTATGCTGCCGTATACGAGGAACTAAAACCAGCTTTATGAAAATATTAATCCTTACGCGTTACGGTCGTCCCGGTGCCAGCAGTCGGATGCGCTTTTATCAATACCTGCCGTGGCTGGAAGCCGCCGGTATTGAGGTGGAGGTCTTACCGTTATTTTCAGATGTGTATGTCGCCGGTTTACAGCGTGGACAGAAAAATCGTCGCGAGATAATAATGGCCTATCCGCAACGCGTGAATGCCCTGCTAAATATGCAGCCTTTTGACCTAATATGGATTGAGAAAGAAGCGTTGCCATGGCTACCGGGATTTATCGAGCGTGCTTTACTGCCCAAGCGTATTCCTTATGTTCTGGACTACGATGATGCCGTTTTTCATTATTATGACCTACACCGTAATCCGGTTATTAAGCGTCTGCTGGGTGGTAAACACCCTGCACTGATTCGCGGTGCGGCACTGGTCGTGGCAGGCAACGACTATCTGGCAGAGTTTGCCAGGCAATCGGGTGCCAGACATGTCGAGGTTGTACCAACGGTAATTGATCTGGATCGCTACCCTGCGCCGGTGCAAAAATCAGTAACGGATCAATCAAAACCACACTGTGTCGGCTGGATAGGTCAGCGTAGCACGGCATCTTTTCTTACGCCTTACAAACCGCTTTTTGAGAAACTTTCATCCGGCGGTCTGGCACGTTTCGCGGCTATCGGTATTGATGCATCGTTACTTGATTTGCCGATGGAATCCATCCCGTGGACAGAACAAACTGAAGTGACGTCTATTGCCGATTTTGACATAGGTATTATGCCGCTGGTGGACGAGCCGTTCGAGCGAGGTAAATGCGGCTATAAATTGATTCAATATATGGCCTGTGGATTACCGATAGTGGCATCGCCTGTGGGGGTTAATTGCCAGATTGTCGAACACGGCGTTAATGGTTTCTTGACTGAAACACCGGAGGAGTGGGAGCAAGCGTTGCAAACACTGTTGGCAGATTCTGATTTACGCAATCGCATGGGGCAAGCGGGCAGGCAAAAAGTTGAACGTGATTATTGTATTCAGGTAACCGGGCCCAAGTTGGCGAAGTTACTTATTGAGGTAGCCGGTGCTTGATAACGAGAAGAATTCTAGTTCCCGTACTCAGGCATACATAGTTCTCACGCTCTGGCGTGGGAATGCATCCGGCAACGCTCCAGCGTTGCGTGACGCTGGAGCGTCACTGCCTGCATTCCCACGCTGGAGCGTGGGAACGATAGGAGGCTCTTCTGAGTTTGGCGTGATCACGTAATATCAAAAAATCAAATGGTTATGAGACATTTTTAAAATCTGAGGATATGCACTGTAACCATTTTTTAGCACCTAAAATGCTGTAACAGGGGAGGTATTTATTAATTTTCAGATAAAACAATCGGTTAGGGATATTACAAAAACGAAAAAGTGGTTATTATTTTAGAATCTGCCAAGTGATTAATAAATTATATCATATTGTTATTTAACAACTTTATTGATCACGCCAAAGTCAGAAGAGCCCGATAGGAACTATTAATGATTACCTAGCGTTCATACTACGGCGTGGAACAATAGAATGTTAACTTGATTAAAATACATCCAAGGTAAATATATAATGTGCGGATTAACCGGTTTCTGGCAATCTAAAAATTTCTCCAAGGACACTGCTTCTGCTGTTGCTCTGCAAATGGCTGATCGTATTGTCCATCGTGGCCCGGATGATAGTGGCGTATGGGTAGATGTCGATTCAAGCCTTGCTTTGGCGCATCGTCGCTTGGCTATTGTTGATCTTTCTCCTGCGGGTCATCAGCCTATGGTTTCAGGTTCCGAGCGTTTTGTGATGGTGTTTAATGGTGAGATTTACAATCACCTGGGCTTACGTGACGAGCTTGAGCAAATCCCCAACTCCTCTTTGTCAAAAAAGGAAGGCATAAATTGGAGGGGGCATTCTGACACGGAAACATTGTTGGCTAGTTTTGAAGCTTGGGGCATTGAAGCAACGCTGAAAAAAACGGTGGGCATGTTTGCGATTGCATTGTGGGATAAACAAGAAAAAGTGCTGACCTTGGCACGCGACCGAATGGGTGAAAAGCCGCTTTATTATGGCTTTCAAAAGAACACGTTTATGTTTGGTTCCGAGTTAAAAGCACTTAAAGCCCATCCTGATTTTATCGGTGATATTGACCGTGATGTACTGTGTCTTTATTTAAGGCATTGTTATATACCGGCACCGTATTCAATTTATAAAGGTCTTCATAAACTGCTCCCAGGCACTTATCTTCAGATTCCGCTCACGCAGGATTTTAATCCATTAACCACGCTAACGCCTGTTCCTTATTGGCGCTTGGAAGAGGTCGCTAAAAAGGGGCTTGTCCAGCCTTTTATTGGCTCAGAAACGGATGCTGTTGCAGCGTTGGATGCGCAATTAAAGCAGTCCATTGGTTTGCAAATGATGGCGGATGTGCCTTTAGGGGCTTTTTTGTCGGGCGGTATTGATTCATCCGCCATTGTTGCGTTAATGCAGGCACAGTCCAGTCGTCCGGTTAAGACTTTTTCAATTGGTTTTACTGAAACGGCTTACAACGAAGCCCACTTTGCAAAAGCCGTTGCCACGCATCTTAATACCGACCATACCGAGCTTTATGTGTCGCCAGCCGATTGCGTACAAATCATACCCCGGCTTGGCAGTATGTACGATGAGCCGTTTGCTGATTCTTCGCAAATTCCTACCTTTTTGGTGGCACAAATGGCAAGTAAACAGGTTACGGTATCGTTATCCGGTGATGCCGGCGATGAATTGTTTTGCGGCTATAACCGTTATCTGTTGGCAAACCAATGGAATAAGGTTGCCAAAATACCTTTTGGCCTTAGAAAAACGGCTGGCCACTTGATTAATAAGATTGATCCCGCAAGCTGGGAGAGTATTTTTAAGCAGGCCGGCAAGGTTGCGACTTTGCCTAACAATATGGGCCAAAAACTCGGTAAACTGGCAACCCGCTTACAGCAGGCAGACAAAGTTGAAGACCTTTACTATAGCCTGGTATCTGAAATTAATAACCCGCAGCAACTCGTTATTAATGCGATAGAACCGGAAAGCTGGCTAACCAAAACAGGATTAAACCAGTCATTTTCTGATCCCCAGTTAAACATGATGTATATGGACAGCATGACTTATTTACCTGACGACATTTTGGTTAAAGTAGACCGCGCCGCCATGGCGGCCAGTTTAGAAACACGCGTGCCTTTTCTTGACCAACATATTATTGACTTGGCCTGGTCACTGCCTATGTCCATGAAGTTTAAAAAGGGTCAGACTAAATGGCTGTTACGACAGGTGCTCTATCAATATGTACCCAAACAACTGATTGAACGGCCCAAAGCCGGTTTTGGCATACCGTTGGGCGAATGGTTACGGGAACCGCTTCGGGAGTGGGTGGAAGGCTTGTTAAATAAAACCCGCCTGCAACAGGAAGGTTTTTTTAAGGGTGCGTTGGTGCGGGAGTTGTGGCAAGAGCATCTGTCGGGCAAGCATAATCACCAAATTTTGCTTTGGAATGTATTGATGTTTCAGGCATGGCTGGAAGGTGAGCAATAGTGTTGGGGTATTGGCTGCTTATTGGCCTACCCATCGTACTGTCGTTTATAAAAATCCCTAAAAAAGATCTTGGCACCAGCCTGCTTGCGCTGGGCATTATTTACATCCTGTTTGTAGGCCTAAGATACGAAGTCGGGGCCGATCGCTGGGCATACTCCAATATGTATGACAATATTGCCAGCCTGTCTTTTAAAGATGCTTTGGACTATACGGAACCCGGATTTGCAACGCTTAACTGGCTGCTGGGGAAAATGGATGCCGGGGTATATTGGGTCAATTTTATAGTGTCTGTCATTTTTGTTTCCGGGCTAATCCGCTTTGCAAAAACAACCCCCTTACCCTTTCTGGCTTTAATTTCGGTAACGCCTTATTTGGTTATCGCAATTGGTATGAGTGCAACGAGACAATCTGCCGCTATTGGTCTGGTTTTTCATTTAATGGCCAGTTGGCGGCAAGGGCTGGTTTTTAAATTATCATTTTCAACGCTGGCTACTTTATTTCATAACAGTGGCATTATGTCGTTTGTTTTTGTCATGCAGAGCATAAAAATGCCCGCGTGGGTAAAGACTTTGCTATTTATTGGCAGTGCTGCGGTACTTTATCCGGTTTTAAGCGGCACAGACAAAGCGGCTCAGTACCAACAAACTTATCTTGATGACAATCTTGTTTCCTCTGGTGCATTGATGCATGCTTTATTAAATGGTATTCCTGCGGTCATCTATTTAGCCTTCTGGCGTAAATGGAAAGCCCGCTTTGGGGACAGTGATTTGTTGCCCATGCTGGCGGTATTAAGTATTTTAAGTGTTTTTGGTGTATCGGTTTCTTCTACCGGCGTTGACCGATTGGCCCTGTATTTATCTCCGATACAGATGATCGTATATGGCTCTTTACCCTTGTTGTTTGGCCGTCAATATAAATCTACGCTGACCTCAGTTGTCATTGTTATTCATTTGGTTATTATGTTCTGGTGGTTAAATTATGCCAATACCGCAGAACCTTTTTTGCCTTATGATAATTTGATTACCAATGCGCTGTTTAATTAACGTTAATTAAAAAAGGTAATGAGTAAGCCTTACCGTGGGGTTATTGGTTTTATTGCCGGTTTTTGTTTGGGGATTATTACCGTTTGCGTGATAAGCACTTACTTTTTGTTACACGCTGATCGCTGGCTGGTGGTTGATAACCAACCGGTTAAGGCTGACCTGATTGTGGTTTTGGGTGGGGGTGCAGCAGGTCGCTTGCGCAAAGGGCTTAATTTGTATGATCAGGGCTTTGCCAGACAAGTGCTACTGATTGATGAGAAAGCCAATGTTTGGACACACATTACCCAACAGCTTTGTAAAGACTGTGTTTTGGAAGGTAAAAATGTTGTTATTATTTCGGGATCAACCTCTACCTTTACCGATGCCAGTCTGGTTAAAGAGTATTGCCTTGCACATAATATTAAATCATTTCTGGTCGTTACCGATCCGTTTCATACACGCCGGGTTTGGTTAACGTTTTTAAATGAATTTAAACAGAGCAGTATTTTATTTACCGTCATCAGCTCTGGAGATAAACAATTTTTACCCCCACTCGGAAAGCCTTGGTGGACTGATCAACGCACCCTGGAAACGGTGTGGTTGGAAATAATCAAATGCGTTTATGTTATTTTGCAGGGTTCTTTTATCGTTCCCTTCCTGGAGCCGGTTATCGTTCCCTCGCAGGAACCAGTTATCGTTCCCACGCTCCAGCGTGGGAATGCAGGCAGTGACGCTCCAGCGTCGTAATGACTGACCCATAACCGAAGCCGATAAACCATATTAAATGATCTGTACGATATTGGGAAAGGCTTCCGCGCTTATTGATACCGGGTGATCATGTCGACGCTGGAGCGTCTGGGACTGCATTCCCACGCCGGAGCGTGGGAACGATAGGATGTTATTTTACAGGGTTCTTTTATTGTTCCCACCCTGGAGCTTGTTATCGTTCCCACGCTCCAGCGTGGGAATGCAGGCAGTGACGCTCCAGCGTCATAATAACTTATCCATAACCGAAGCCGATAAACCATATTAAATGATCCGTACGATATTGGAAAGGCTTCCGCGCTTATTGATAACGGGTGATCATGACGACGCTGGAGCGTCTGGGACTGCATTCCCACGCCGGAGCGTGGGAACGATAGGATGTTATTTTGCAGGGTTCTTTTATAGTTCCCACGCCGGAACCAGTTATCATTCCCACGCTCCAGCGTGGGAATGCAGGCAGTGACGCTCCAGCGTCGTAAACACTAATCCATAACCACAGTAAAATTATGGGCAGAAGTCGTTACAGTATCACTGAACCCGATAAACCACACTTTATGACGTGTACGGTATTGGAATGGCTACCTGTTTTTACTCGTCCGGAAACAGTAAAAATCCTGTTGGATTGTTGGCGTTATCAACAAGAGCATGCTGGCTTACGGCTTTATGGTTACGTTGTTTTAGAGAACCATTTGCATTTTATTGCTCAGGCGCAGGATTTAGATAAATGCGTAAGTAGTTTTAAATCTTACACTGCGCGGCAAATTATCGATTATTTACTGGCTAATCATGCTGATCGGTTATTGGATCGGTTGCATTATGCCAAGCGTGCACACAAAGCAGACAGGGAGTATCAGTTCTGGCAAGAAGGTGTACATCCAGAGCTGATATTTAATGAGGCAATGATGCGCGAGAAGTTGGATTATATTCATAATAATCCGGTTAAACGAGGTTATGTAAGCTTACCCGAGCACTGGCGTTATTCAAGTGCCAGCTTTTATAGGGGCTTACCGGGGTTGATTAATATTGATTCTTGGTGGTAATGTCGACGCTGGAGCGTCTGGGACTGCATTCCCACGCTGGAGCGTGGGAACGATAGGATGGGGAGTGTGGGAACGACAAACCTTGGAAACGGTATTATCGTTCCCACGCTCCGGCGTGGGAATGCAGGCAGCGACGCTCCAGCGTCGTAAACACTAATCCATAACCGAACATTTTATAACCTGTACGGGAGTAGAAGGGCTTATGGTTTTATTGATACCGGTTGGTTATGACGACGCTGGAGCGTCGGGGACTGCATTCCCACGCCGGAGCGTGGGAACGATAAA
>CAIQND010000866.1 GCA_903873045.1 uncultured Methylococcaceae bacterium
GAGGGCTGCTTGACTTCTATATAAGGAAACGTATGGGCACCGCATTTATCGCCAACCAACAAGGAATCGCACTGGGTATAGTTACGGGCATTTTCTGCGCCTTTAAGTACCTTGACCAAACCACGATAGGTATTTTGTGCTTTACCCGCCGAGATGCCTTTGGACACAATCGTGCTGCGGGTATTTTTACCGATATGAATCATCTTGGTGCCGGTATCGGCTTGCTGATAATTATTGGTCAGTGCCACTGAATAAAACTCACCCACCGCATTATCACCCGTCAAAATACAACTGGGGTATTTCCAGGTAATCGCCGAACCGGTTTCCACCTGTGTCCAAGACACCTTGGAATTGTCGCCACGACAATCGGCGCGTTTGGTAACAAAGTTATAAATACCACCGAGGCCGTTTTTATCACCCGGATACCAGTTTTGCACAGTCGAATATTTGATAACGGCATCTTTCATCGCTATCAATTCAACTACCGCCGCATGTAGCTGATTTTCATCACGCATGGGCGCGGTGCAGCCTTCAAGATAGCTGACATGACTGCCTTCATCGGCAATAATCAGAGTCCGTTCAAATTGCCCGGTATTGGCGGCGTTAATTCTGAAATACGTTGATAACTCCATCGGACAACGCACGCCTTTGGGAATATAAACAAACGATCCATCGGTAAATACAGCGGCATTTAAAGCGGCAAAATAATTATCGGTATGCGGCACGACTGATCCCAGATACTGCTTAATCAACTCAGGATGCTCGCGCAACGCTTCAGAAATAGGGCAAAAAATAACCCCCGCATCTTTCAGCTTGCCTTTAAAAGTCGTTGCCACCGATACGCTATCAAAAACAGCATCAACCGCGACACCGGCCAAACGCTCCTGCTCGTCCAGTGGAATACCCAGCTTTTTATAAGCTTCCAGAATTTGTGGATCGATTTCATCGAGACTTTTGGGGCCATCTTCCTTGCGTTTGGGCGCAGAATAATAACTGATCGCTTGATAATCTATCGGGGTAAAATTAACAAATGCCCACTCTGGAGATTTCAGGGTTTGCCAATGCCGGAAGGCTTTTAACCGATACTCCAGCATAAACTCAGGCTCATTCTTGACCTTCGACAGCTTATGAATGACTGCTTCATCCAATCCTGGAGGAAATGTATCGGTCTCCAATTCAGTCACAAACCCCTGTTTGTATTCCTGATTGATAAGGGTGTTGATTTCTTGTGTGCTTGCTGACATAAAAAACTCTCTAAATCTAACGATATAAACTGGCGACGGGGATCAAGACATCCTGTTTCCAGGCTGAATCCTGCGAAAGAACTGGCCTAATCATATCGGCCAACGTCACTGACTCTAAGGCATTATGAATGGTCTGATTAATTAAACTCCAGTTGCCGCGAATATCACAACCCGATGCCTGTTCGCAACCTTGCCGGGAAATACTGCATTCGGTTAACGCAATCGGCCCTTCCAAAGCACTAATAACAGCAGCAACGGTAATTTTTTCGGGCGCTCTGGCTAACGTATAACCGCCCTTGGCACCTCGAGTAGAAATAAGTAACTTGGCGTTGACCAACAACTTAAGAATCTTACTCACCGTGGGCAGGGCAATGCCGGTTACTGAGGCTATTTCCATAGCGGCATGCAACTGTGTATCATCTCGGGCCATAAAGCTTAAAATGACTGTTGCATAATCTGTTAATTTACTTAACCGTAACATATCTGCTCCAAATAATTGTGTACCATTATAGTACTATTTAATTTCGCAGTAAAGTACTTGGTAATTATCAAATAACTAAGGCCATTGTCGGCACCCTTATTTTTGCTTATAAAACACCCGACGGACAGACGGACTGTTTTTTTGTTTCAGGCTCTAAAGCTTGCCAATTAATAGCTTGACCGTATAATTGCAGACCATTGTAAACGGCTTGGTAACGATAGCCTTAAGGAACACATAATTCATGGGGATTCTCAGCCTACTGCTCTGGACTCCGGCTGCCGGAGTCTTACTTCTGGTGTTTATTCCCGGCCAGAATACCCACGCAATTCGCACACTTGCGAATATGACAACCGCCTTTGCTTTTTTGCTAAGTTGCGGGTTGGTCAGTTTGTATGACCCACATAATGCCTCGCTACAATTCAGTGAGTATTTTCCACTTAATCCCAACCTTGGCAGCGCTTACGCCTTGGGTATTGACGGCTTATCCTTGCCTATGCTCGTTTTGGCAACGTTACTTACGTCTATTGCCTTGCTGGCTTCTTTTACAATTTCCAGTAGCGTTAAGGGTTATCATATTTGTATCCTGCTACTTGAATTTGGCATGTTAGGCGTTTTTCTGGCACAGGATTGGGCACTATTTTATATATTTTGGGAAGTGACTTTAATCCCGCTATTTTTTCTTATCGGTCGCTGGGGCGGCAAACGTCGGCATGCGGCCAGCCTTAATTTTGTACTCTACACCATGGGCGGTTCGGTTTTTATGCTCATTAGTTTACTGGCCATTAGTCAGTATGATCTTGAACACAGCGGATCTTTAATGACCACTATGCATCAGGCAGCTCAAGACATGCCTCGGTTTGAGCAGGTTCTAGTACTGCTTGGCTTTTTGTGTGGCTTTGGCGTTAAAATGCCTATTTTTCCACTGCACGGCTGGCTACCGTTAGCACATGTTGAAGCACCCAGCCCCATCAGCATTCTGCTTTCAGGCATTTTACTAAAAATGGGGGCTTATGGCCTGATACGGGTAGTCACCATGTTGCC
>CAIQND010000867.1 GCA_903873045.1 uncultured Methylococcaceae bacterium
CACCTAAGTCCTTGTTTTATTTGGTGGCGATAGGTGGACTTGAACCACCGACCCCGGGGTTATGAATCCCGTGCTCTAACCAGCTGAGCTACATCGCCATTTTTACAGTTCTTCGTAAAGAACCGGAATTATAAATACCTGACGTGACTTTGTCAAACGTTGAATCGAAAATGAACAACATCGCCATCTTTAACAATGTAATCTTTACCTTCAAGTCGCCATTTTCCGGCATCTTTTGCGCCCTGTTCGCCTTTATAGGTAATAAAGTCCTGATATGAAATAACTTCAGCGCGAATAAAGCCTTTTTCAAAATCACTATGAATAACACCGGCGGCTTGGGGTGCGGACGCTCCAACGGGGATAGTCCATGCTCTGACTTCTTTTACGCCGGCTGTAAAATAGGTGGCAAGGTTCAGTAAAGCATAGCCCGCCCTGACGACCCTGTTTAAACCGGGTTCTTCCAGTCCCAAGTCATCCAGAAACTCTTTCTTTTCTTCTTCATCCAACTGGGCTATTTCTGATTCTATGGCGGCGCAGATGGGTACAACCACTGCCCCTTCTTTTTCAGCAAGTGCCAGTACTTTATCCAGCAGGGGATTATTTTCAAAACCATCGTCTTGGACGTTGGCTATATACATGGTCGGTTTAAGCGTTAATAAACAAAGATCTTTAATGAAGACTATTTCATCTTCGGTTAAAGGCAATGTGCGTGCGGGTTCGCCTGCATTCAATTGATTTAAAACCCGTTCTAAAACCCCTTTTTTTACCAATTCGTCTTTATTACCGGTTCTGGCAATTTTACTGGCTCGTATTAACGCTTTTTCAACCGATGCCATATCGGCAAGCGCCAACTCAGTGTTAATGACTTCAATATCTGAAATGGGATCAATTTTTCCGGCAACATGAACCACGTTATCATCTTGAAAGCAGCGTACCACATGCGCTATCGCATCGGTTTCGCGAATATTCGCCAAAAACTTGTTCCCCAAGCCTTCCCCTTTTGATGCGCCCGCGACTAGTCCGGCTATGTCAACAAATTCAATGGTGGTCGGCAATATACGCTCTGGCTTTACAATTTCTGCCAGCTTGTCCATTCTAAAATCGGGTACCGGCACAACGCCGACATTGGGATCAATTGTGCAGAACGGGTAATTTTCAGCGGCAATTTTTGCTTTGGTTAAGGCATTAAACAGGGTTGATTTACCTACGTTGGGTAAGCCAACAATTCCACAATACAGCGCCATAGAGTTCTCTTGAGAGTTTTATATTAAAAAGTAAGTTTACAGGGTCAGTAAGATTATCAAGCTGCCACATTGCGATAATTATACTAGTTATCACCTCCTAAAGGTCTGGAAGTTTTTATATTTTTATTCATGACCTTCCCGATAAAAATAAAAACAGGCGCTTTTTACGGATTAAATTTGTAATTATTTAGTCCTTCTCTCTAAAAAAAAGATGGACTAAATAATTACAACTACCCTTTAGTATTGTTACGGCTTAACAAAGCCTATGTTATTATGAAGGCAATTATTTACTCATTGTTTTAATTGCAAACATAAACAGAGTTGCAGTTAAAACAATATATCAACGACATTAAAGATTTTTATGGAAGAACTATTCATCGATTGGCTTAAGGAATACGGTTACGTTATTTTGTTCCTGTGGAGCATAGTAGAAGGAGAAATGGGGCTTATCATGGGTGGCATCATGTCCCATACGGGTGACATGAACTACTTCATGACGGTTTTTATAGCGGGTCTGGGTGGTTTTACCGGTGATCAAATCTATTTTTACGTGGGCCGTTTTAATAAAGGTTATATTCAACGCAAACTGCATAAACAGCGGCGTAAATTTGCGATTGCGCATTTGTTGCTAAAAAAATACGGTTGGCCCATTATTTTTATGCAGCGCTACATGTACGGTTTGCGCACGGTTATTCCCATGTCCATTGGCATTACCAAATATTCGGCAAAAAAGTTTGCTTTTATTAATCTTGTCAGTGCGTGGGTTTGGGCAGCGATTACCGTAACACCGGCTTATTATTACGGTGCCGAAATATTGGATTTATTGGCTACAGCCAAACAACATTGGTATTTGGCACTGCCATTAGCAGGCGGCTTTGCTTATGGAATTTATGCTTATTTTCAAAAACTGGAGCGACATTTTTTACAAAAGCGCAATGGTCGACTTTCAAAATAATCGACAAGCTATTAAAGCGTGAACAGGATCGATAAATTATCGATTTAAAAACAGTTGCATCTCGATTGCATAGCAAGAAAAACGGTCAATAAACTCTTCAAGAGTCGCCCTTAAAATAATTAACGGTGGCAATAGCAATATAAACTGCGGCAAAACCGGCCAATAACAACTGCGCAGTATCCCCATATAATAGGCTGACTATGATTACCAGGATGCCAATGATCCAAGTTCGTTTAAGTTTATTACCTTTATCCGCAAAGCGCTTTAATTCTAATTCTTCTCCAAGTTTATTGCCGACTTCATCACTACCGTTTGTCATTTCATCACCACAGTCCATCATAAAATACTATTTTACCGTTTTTGAAGCCGTGATGACTATCAAAATTGGCTACCTACTTAAGGCGGGACAGTTTAAGGTTAAACCGTTCGCTGAGCGGAGTCGAAGCGGACAACTCGCTTCGACTCCGCTCAGCGAACGGTCTCTTTTGATGCCTTATCGTTAAGTTAACCCTATTGAGGGTTAAGCCTTTTTGCTTGTCCCGTCTAAA
>CAIQND010000868.1 GCA_903873045.1 uncultured Methylococcaceae bacterium
CTTTTTGCTTGTCCCGTCTAAAGTGGGTAGCCAGTTATTTCATGCAAGTTCCTAAGTATCGAAAAATAAAGGTATAGGTGCTTTTCTGTAATGAATAGTCCCAATGTATTGTTTTTTTGCCCATAACTGTGTTATAAAAAATAGTCAGGCTGCCCATTTTTATGCATTGTAATTAACAAATAGTCTGTGCAAATCAGGTAGTTTGATTCCAGGATGTAACCTGGGTTATCTTTAGTTTGTTTAGCAGCGTGGTTTTATGGATAATGTACTTAAGTATTCAGTATTTTCAATAGATTCAAGCGTTTCAATATAAGGTTTTGCAATATGACAGAAATGATGAATAGTGGCGTTGAATTAATGTTTGCCGGAATGAGCATTGTGTTTTTGTTTTTGACCATGTTGGTGGTTGCGATCAATATTATGTCTTCATTAGTGCAGCGTTTTTTTCCAGACGCACCCATTATAGGAGCAACTGCAACAGTATCCAGTGGTATTGACAAAAGCGTTATTGCTGCAATTACGGCAGCGGTGCATCAATATCGAAGTAAGTATAAATAAAGCCAAGAAGTGTTGGTTAGCTGTTGTGCCGTTTGACATTTAAATAGTTTTATATTCATTGCATTTAATCGGCCCAAAAGGTCAGTGATTAACATCCTGTAAAGGTTCCCGGAGAAAATTAAGAATGGCCAAAGATAAAAAAAAGCCCCTAGCTATCACTGAAGTTGTCTTGCGTGATGCGCATCAATCAATCTTAGCCACTCGATTACGCATAGAAGATATGCTGCCGATTTGTAAAAAACTCGATGATATCGGTTACTGGTCAATCGAATCATGGGGTGGTGCTACTTTTGATGCGTGTATTCGTTATCTGGGTGAAGATCCTTGGGAAAGATTGCGCTTACTCAAAGCGGCAATGCCTAAAACACAACAGCAAATGCTCCTGAGAGGGCAAAATATTTTAGGCTATCGTCATTATGCCGATGACGTGGTTGACAAGTTTGTTGAGCGTTGTGCCATCAACGGCATTGATGTTTTTCGTATCTTTGATGCCATGAATGACATGCGTAATATTGAGCATGCGGTAAAAGCTGTACTTAATACCGACGCACATGCCCAAGGGACTATTTCTTATACCACGAGTCCCGTACATACGCTGGATTCATGGGTTAATCTGGGCAAACAGATTGAAGATATGGGCGCGCATTCCATCTGTATTAAAGATATGGCCGGCTTGCTTAAGCCTTACGAGGCCTTTGAGTTGATCAGTCGCTTGAAAAAAAGCACCAAAATCCCCGTCCATTTGCATTGCCATGCAACGACGGGTTTAAGTGTTGGTACACTTATTAAAGCTGCCGAAGCCGGTGTCGATAATGTAGATGCTGCCATTTCATCAATGAGTATGACTTACGGCCACAGTGCGACCGAAACCATTGTTGCCAGCCTTGAAGGCACTGAGCGAGCTACCGGTCTGGATTTGGTCAAGCTGGAAGAAATAGCGGATTACTTTAGAGAGATCCGTAAAAAATATGCCCAATATGAGGGCAGTCTTAAAGGGGTCGATGGCCGTATTTTGATTTCACAAGTGCCGGGCGGTATGTTGACCAACATGGAAAGTCAGTTGAAAGAGCAGGGCGCTTCTGACAAGTTTGATGAGGTTATGCACGAAATACCAAGAGTACGCGAAGACTTGGGATTTATTCCGCTGGTGACACCCACATCACAAATTGTGGGAACCCAAGCGGTGATGAATGTGATGAATGGTGAGCGTTATAAAACCATTACCAAAGAAACGGCGGGCGTATTAAAAGGTGAATAC
>CAIQND010000869.1 GCA_903873045.1 uncultured Methylococcaceae bacterium
TCAACCGTCACCCATTGCGGCCATGATTCAGCTTGCCCGCCGTAACCACGGCTAATGATTCCCGGTTTAAAACCGGATTCTTTAAGAAACTCAGCCATCCAAATAATCAACGGTGTTTTACCTGTACCGCCCACCGTAATATTGCCTACGATGATAACCGGAACCGGCAAGGTATGTGATTTTAGTATGCCTAAACGATATAAGAAGCGTCTAAACCTGACGAAATCATTAAATAAAAAGCCCAAAGGTGATAGCCATAGACCAATAACCTGATCTTTATACCAGATATCTGTTGCCCAACGTGTTAGTTGTTTTTTCATAATTTATTTTTTCAATGTAAGTCGTCAAAAAAGAATAAAAAGAGACCGTTCGCTGAGCGAAGTCGAAGCGAGCAAGTTATCCGCTTCGACTCCGCTCAGCGAACGATTTAACCTTAAACTGTCCAGCCTTAAGTAGGTAGTTCGTCTTTAACCTTTCCCCGACCTACCCAAATATAAGCAATCACCAAGGCAAGTCCGCAACAGAGTGCTGCCACTGAATAAACAAACCTTGGCCCCAATGATTCCCAATAATAGCCGCTTTAAAGACTACCCAGTACACCACCGACACCAAAACTAAGACTGCTATATAAAGCTTGCCCTTTGCCTTGATGCTGATCACCAAAATAAAGATGAACCAGATGTATGGCAACCACATGCGCACCACCAAAAGTGGCGGCATGGAGTAATTGAGCCAAAATCAACAAGCTTAAATGCTCTGGACACCAGCCTATTATTAACCAGCGACCAATAGCCAACGTCAAACTAAATAATAAAATGGCTCTTAAAGAAAAACATTTTAACAAGCGCCCCATGTAAATAAATAAAACAATTTCAGCCAATACGCCCAGCGCCCAAAGTAATCCGGTGACCGTTGCCGAGTATTGATAATGCTTTAGATAAATCGAATAAAAAACGTAATACGGTGAGTGCGCAAGCTGCAACAATATATTAACCACAAAAAAGGCTAACACTTCGGGTTTTTTTATGATTTGCAGCATCCCCAGCGGCACTGATTTGTAATCGGCGGGCTTGGCCTCAGGTGTTATTAAGGTCACCCACCAATTTAAAATCAATAAAGCGATAATTACAAAGGGAAGCATTGCAACGGGTTGTTTATCCAACAACCAGCCCACACCCAACACCGTTACAATAAAACCAACCGAGCCCCAGAGCCTTATTTGACTGTAACGGTGCGCTTCATTTTTTAAATGGGACAGGGTGACCGCTTCAAATTGCGGCAACACGGCATTCCAAAAAAAACTAAACGCGACGGTTATCCCGGCAAACCAAACATAATTGTGCGCAAACAAAAAACCGGCAAATAATAAGGCGGCAAAAAATGCCGCCAGACGAATTATTCGTAAACTTTTCCCGGTATGGTCGGCAATCCAGCCCCATAAGTTGGGTGCGATAATTTTTGTACCCACCAGAAAAGCAGAAAGCTCGCCAATTTCAACGGGATTAAAACCACTGTCTTTTAAGTACAAACTCCAGTACGGTAAAAAACCACCCAAAGTTGCGAAATAAAAAAAATAAAAACCTGACAATCGCCAGTACGGAACAGACATTGTGTTATTCATGTAGAGAGTGTTTTTGTGGATACCCGAAAATATCATTATTTAAAAATGAGTAACCACAAAAAGAATTTAATAAGGGCAAACAGTATCCACTTTAAATCCCCGGGTAAAACTTGGTATGTAAAAAATAAAAAACTTTAAAATTAACTACTTAATTATTGCTAGCATTCAATTTACCCGGCTTTTTAAAGTAGATACGGCAAATACATAAGATTGCCCCCACAAGGATTACCGTAAAATTGGCAATCCTGAAACAACACCGCTATTTTGGGCCCGATGACGCAGAAAATGATCCATCAACACAATCGCCATCATCGCTTCTGCAATCGGGGTGGCACGAATGCCAACACAGGGATCATGACGACCTTCGGTGACCACATCGATGGCTTCACCTTGCTGATTGATACTTTTACCGGGCAGCCGCAAACTGGCGGTAGGTTTTAGTGCAATGCTGGCAGTAATGGCTTGACCGCTGGAAATGCCGCCCAAAATACCACCGGCATGGTTACTTAAAAAACCGCCTGGCGTCATTTCATCCCGAAATTTTGTACCTTTGGTATCCACGCAAGCAAAACCGTCACCAATTTCCACGCCCTTTACGGCATTAATGCTCATTAAAGCATGTGCCAAATCGGCATCCAGACGATCAAAAATGGGTTCACCCAAACCGGGCGGAACATTCGTCGCTACCACCTCAATTCTTGCGCCTATCGATTCGCCTTCCTTGCGCAAGGCATCCATGTAGGCTTCCATTTCAGGGACTTTATCGGCATCCGGGCAAAAGAAAGGATTGCTGTCAATAATTGACCAATCCAGCTTTTCAATTTTTATCGGGCCCAGTTGAGATAAATACCCGCGAATTTCTATACCCGCCTGTTCTTTAAGATATTTTTTGGCAATGCCGCCAGCCGCAACGCGCATGGCTGTTTCACGCGCCGATGAACGTCCGCCGCCTCGATAATCTCTAAAACCATATTTCTGCTGATACGTATAGTCGGCATGACCCGGTCTAAACGTATCCGCAATTTTGGAATAATCTTTAGAGCGTTGATCAGTATTTTCAATAAGCAGACCAATCGGCGTACCGGTGGTTTTACCCTCAAACACACCCGACAAAATTCTGACTTCATCTGCTTCGCGCCGTTGCGTGGTATGACGTGACGTACCCGGTTTTCTGCGATCAAGATCGTCCTGCAAATCCGCTTCTGTCAAGGCTAATCCCGGAGGGCAGCCATCAACGATACAGCCAATGGCAGGGCCATGACTTTCACCAAATGACGTAACAGTAAATAATTTTCCTATCGTATTTCCAGACATATTAAAGTAAAGCCGCTATAAATAATTCGTGATAATAGTTAACCTGTTCAGCAGTCAGCAAAAAAACACCGTCTCCACCCCGCTCAAAATCCAGCCAGTAAAAGGGTACATCAGGGAAAGTGTTTTGTAGCGTTTCTGCACTACTGCCCACTTCCACAACTAAAATCCCCTGCTCTGCCAAGTAATCATTGGCATCAGCCAGAATCCGAATCACAAGTTCCAGGCCGCTAAGACCGCCTTTAAAACCCATGTCCGGTTCCGCACGAAACTCCTGCGGCAACTGCTCCCATTCTTCATGGCTTACATAAGGCGGATTACTGACGATAACATCGTACAAAACAGGGGGCAGTGCGTTAAATAAATCGGACTGATAAAGCGTCACCGCGTCGGCTAGCTGATGTTTTTCAACATTGATTTCAGCGACCGCCAAGGCATCCACTGACAAATCGACGGCATCAACCAAAGCCTCTTGAAAAGCATAAGCACAGGCGATGGCAATACAACCACTACCGGTACACAAATCCAGAATGCGTCCGACCTGATCTTCTTCTACCCAAGGTGAAAAACGTTGTTCGATTAATTCGGCAATCGGTGATCTGGGCACCAAGACTCTCGAATCAACATAAAACGACAGGCCCGCAAAAATAGCTTCATGGGTTAAATAAGCTGCCGGTATTCTTTCATTAACCCGTCTGTCAATAATATCAATCACTGCCTGACGTTCAGTCATCGTTAGTACCGTGTCCAAATAAGCTTCAGACAAATTATAAGGCTGATAAACGGTATGCAAGACCAATGCAGCAGCTTCATCCAACGCGGTAACAGTCCCATGACCAAAACTGACCCCAGCTTGGGTAAACTGGCTGGCACCCCAGCGTATGTAATCACGCAGGGTTGATAAGGTGGTTAAAACTTCAAAAGGCGTTGTTTGCATTATTTTACAAAGTAATCAGGAGACACGGGGATTAATTTAACAAGCGATTTTAAACTAAATGCGCAATAGGGTGGTAAGTTTAGTTAAGCGGTTATCTAAAATGGATTAGGTTGTGAATACGTAAAATCAAATTATTCACCACGGAGACACGAAGTTTTCTTTCTTCATAGCCTTCGTGATAATCATGATTTGTAAGTATTCAATCTTCAAGTTTTCTTACCTTGACTTTATAGATCCTAGATAACCAGTAACATAACGGCCAATAGATGTAGGCCGGAATAAGGCTTTTCGAGCGTAAGCGATAACAAGCCGTTTCCAGAATCCGGTACGAGGGTGCCGGAAACGCCACCACGCGCTACGCTTGGGTGGTCTTATTCCGGCCTACACCTAA
>CAIQND010000870.1 GCA_903873045.1 uncultured Methylococcaceae bacterium
AAGTGAGTCAATCACTTCTCCGTCAAGTTGTCGTAAATCGTGATCGCTGAGTGCCATATTTTAAGGGGTTGTTTTTAGCTCAAATAATAACATATAGTCATGAGTAATGAAAAAAATTAGCCGGGGTGTGAATGATTACATAGGCATCGCCTGCTTGCCTGCGGGCTTCGTTGTATTTATCCAGCGGCGTACCGGGTGACAGATTGCCCAGCGCCAACGAGTCTTTCAGGGTTTTTAGCGAGGCAACAAAGGACGATAACTTACTGATCGTCGTGGTCAGGATGTCAGAGACGGTTTTATAGGCGGAGGCTATGTTGTCGGTGTATTTTTTCTGGACACCTTCAATGCGGGTGTAATAGTCATCAATTTGTGTGGATAGCGATTGTAATAATGTAATGGTTAAGCCGTCTACAGCGGGTTTCAGGCTATTAAAATAATCCAGATAAGCGGTCCTGGACACCGGCATGGCCTTTTCAACCGTTAAAAATTGTGCGTCCAGCCCTTTTTTAAGCAGTGCTATTTTTTGAGCGTCGGTGAAAAATTTATCAACAAAGGTTTCAAAGTTTTTCTTAAACTCTGCCAGTCCGCCCGCCGCTTGCACCATGGCATCGCTGATAGCAATGGCGTTGTCTGCAATGCTCATGCCTGACGCGGCCAGCGCATCTTTGACCACGGCAATTTCTGAGGCAATCCGGATCGCTGTTTCCAGCATTCCTTCACCGAGCTGTTGATACTGCTTAAGGATCCCACCAAAGACATTGGTTGCCATAGTATCTAATGTGGCTGATATAACCCCATTCAGAACCTTTGCGGCATCGGCTCCCGACAGGCCTCGCAACTCAACTTTTAGGGCAGGAATAATGGTGGCGTTGACTTGGGCGATTAAGTCTCCCCCGAAAGCAGTGGCCAGCGACAGCATGGTTGACCCCATAGCTTTATAAATGGATGTCATCGACTCTGTTACGCTTGCGTCAAGCCCTGATAGTATCTCGCTGTAGGATACTTTGTCACTCCTAAACCAACCTCCATCCACTGTTTTTTTAACGGTCGTATATTGCTGCCCTCCAATGCTTTGCCCATTTATAATATTACCCACATTGGTAGCGCCAGTCTGGATACCGCCACCAGTTACCTCTTGTTTTGTATTGCCGCCAAATAACCCATTACTAAGCCAATTCATGGCGCCGGTTATCAACCCGCCTATAACTGGAAGTTTAGATAACACCATAGCATGTAGCGCAGCGATTGGATAAAGAGCCATCTCTACATATCCCGCTATTTTACCCGCACCCTGCAAGCCAAGATTGCTTTGAATCGATGGATCTTTAATGCCTCCCAATTGAAACAGTTTATTTACAGCCTAAATCCTGCAAGCCCTAAAAAACAGACGGCAATCCCCGCTTTTTTTGATACTCAATTTTTTTTAAAATCCGCCAACGCGGTTCTGCCTATGTATTTATGGCATTTGATCCTCGACACATCCGAAATTACACAAAATTA
>CAIQND010000871.1 GCA_903873045.1 uncultured Methylococcaceae bacterium
CTGGTATCCGGAGCGAATAATCTTGAGACTTTGGTGTAATAATTTCTCTTAGCATATTAAATTCCCCTATATTATTAAAATCGCTCTTGCGGTGTGCATTATCTCCATTAATTTGGTTATAGACTTTCAGATAAATAACTTCCAAGTAACACCAAGAAACGCATTGATTCTAAAGGTTTTTAATTAGTAAAGCTGGAAATTTAATATCTGAAAGTCTATAGTGGAGAGATGTTGCCTTGTAACGTGGCTCCTACGAAAAGCTTAATCTTCCCCCAACTGCGTCAACATTTCCGCCTGATGTTCTCGAATCAATGGCTGAATAACTTGTTCCAGTCCGCCTTGCATGATGTCATCCAGCTTATACAGCGTTAAATTGATGCGGTGATCGGTTAAGCGTCCTTGCGGATAATTGTAGGTACGAATGCGCTCGGAACGGTCGCCGCTGCCAACTTGCAGTTTGCGGGTTAAGGATTGTTCGGCGTGCTGTTTTTCCTGCTCGGCGGATAACAACCGGGATGCCAGCAAAGACATGGCCCGTGCGCGGTTTTTGTGTTGTGAACGTTCGTCCTGGCATTCAACCACTGTTCCTGTGGGAACATGGGTAATGCGGATGGCGGACTCGGTTTTGTTGATATGCTGTCCACCGGCTCCTGACGCCCTGTAGGTGTCCACTTTAAGGTCGGCTGGATTGATGTCAATGGCATCGACTTCTTCGACTTCGGGCATGATGGCGACAGTACACGCGGATGTGTGAATCCGTCCTTGTGATTCTGTTTCAGGTACGCGTTGCACGCGATGCGCACCGGATTCAAATTTTAATTGGGAATAAACGTCCCGTCCGGTAATCCGCAAAATAACTTCTTTATAGCCGCCGTGGTCACCTTGGTTTTCGCTAATGATTTCTGTTTGCCAACCTTTTCTTTCTGCGTAGCGTTGATACATGCGGCTTAGGTCACCTGAAAAAATAGCGGCTTCATCGCCGCCGGTGCCGGCGCGTACTTCCAGAAAAATATTGCGATTGTCGTTGGGATCTTTGGGTAATAACAAAACTTGTAATTCAAGATCCAGTGTTTCTATCAGGTCTTCTGCTTCATTAACTTCTTCTTTGGCCATGTCCCTCAGTTCGGGGTCGGAATCATTGGCCATTTCTTGTGCTGATTCCAGCATCTTTAATGCCTGTTCGTATCTTTTATAGCAATCAACCAGGGGGGCAATTTGTGCATATTCCTGGCTTAGCGTGCGAAATTTGTTTTGATTGCTTTGTATTTCAGGTTCTGAAAGTAAGGCGGCGATTTCGTCATAACGTTCGCACAAGTTTTCTAGTTTAAGTTGTATGGATTGTTTCATGTAGATTGAGTTAATTTAAAAATTTCGCGGGCAGCAGCAATTAAGTCGTGGCGTTCGTTTTCGGCGGCCGCTCTGATTTGGGTGCTGGGCGTATGAATCAGTTTATTGGTCAAGCTGTGAGCGAGACGATTAAGGGCTTCTTCAGGGGAAACGCCACTTTTTAGTAGCGTCAGGGCTTTTTGTAATGCTTCATCACGGGATTGTTCGGCTTGATCGCGGTAATCCCGAATGGTTGATTGTGCGCCTTGGGCGCGTAACCAGGCTGAAAAATAATCAACCTGCGTGTCGATTATTTCTTCAGCTTGTTCAGCGGCCAGTCGACGTGAGTTCATGTTCTGGTCTATAGTGTGCTGCAGGTCGTCTACGGTGTAAAGATAGACATCCCTAAGTTGTTCAACTTCAGCTTCAATATCGCGAGGCACCGCCAAATCCACCATGAACATCGGTTTATGTTTGCGCTTTTTAAGGGCACTTTCCACGCGACCTTTGCCCAGAATCGGCAATTGACTGGCGGTTGATGAAATAACAATATCTGCTTCAGCCAGATGCATGGGGAGTTCCGACAAGGCAATGGCATAGCCGTTAAATTGTGC
>CAIQND010000872.1 GCA_903873045.1 uncultured Methylococcaceae bacterium
GGCTTGCTGGCTTGGCGGCAAAGTGACCTTAAAGCCATGATTGCATATTCTTCAGTCAGTCACATGGGCATTGTTTTATTAGGTATTGCCACCTTAAATGAAACAGGATTGACCGGTGCAGTCTTGCAAATGACGGCTCACGGCCTGATTGCCGGCGCACTATTTCTGTTGGTAGGACTCCTTTATGAACGCACACACACCCGCAACATTCAGGATTACAGCTCACTGGTTCAGGTAATGCCGCGCTTTGCCCTACTCATGACCTTAACATTACTGGCAGCAATGGGACTACCTGGCTCAGTTGGATTTATTGCCGAACTGCATGCACTGATCGGCGGCTTTCAACAATGGGGCGGCTTGATGGTATTTTTCAGCATCAGTATTTTGATTAGTGCCGCTTATGCCATGCGTACTATCGGGCTTTTGTTTACAGGCACGGTAAAACCCCAAATGCAGCACATTGCCGACCTGAAACCCTCAGAAATTTTAGCTGCGGGATTATTGGTTACCGGTATTGTGTTATTCGGCCTTTTGCCGGCATCATTAATTGAGCTATCAGCGACTACCATTACGCAGATGAACCACCAAATCAGCCAACGGCTTTTATAGTCACTCGCCATGCAAAAACCAGCTAATCACCGCGAACAAATCATAGCCGCGCTAAACCTTATGGATCATGTCCTGCCCGGTCAAGCGCCGATTCTTGATTTCGTGCATCACAATACCTTGCATGGATTTCAGCATTTACCGTTTGAAGAGGCACTGGCAACCTTCGAAGCATTAACCGGTATTTGCGCCTATCTCCCTGAAACACAAAGCCGCCTTTTTTATCAGCAAGGGCGCATTAATGACAGTGACTTGACCACGGCTCTGGCAAAGAATCCAAGATTACAGACAGAGCAAACCATCTGCATATTAAATGACCGTATTATCACACGAAAAGATATTTATACGCTTGCGCTCTTATTTGACTTTAACGGTCTTTCCGCTAGCCAGTTAAATTGGCAGATAGAAGAATTAAACGCTTTAAGTTCAGTTCAAGCCGATGTCCCTCAGTCTGTTCGACATCAGTTATTTGCAGAAAACACGCCTCAACACACGATTATCAAATCGCTATGGGATGGCATCTTAACCCGACTTGATTTACAACAATCCGTGTTTCATCCAGAGGCGTTACTTGATTTATCGCTGGAACAAGCTGAAGAATGGCTAACTGCCTATCAAGACATGCCGCAACCTGTAGATAATTTGCAGGGTAACGACACTAAAGCGTTGGATGAATTATTATCCCAAGTGGGCGATAGTATCACCGTGCGTGGCTTTATCCTCGCCTTAAGCGGAATTGACAGCCTCGACTCCGTTCGTCCGCAACTGATACGCATCTGTGCATCGGCGATGGATGAAGGCGTTGCAGCATGGAATACACCTGAACGGAGTCATTTAGGTCTTTACGCGGCCTGGCGAGCAACACTACCCTATGATGCCAATCCTTTTTTTCACGAACTGCCTGACTGGCAACAGATACTGTCCGAATTGCCTGAGGATGCCATCGATGCCATTATTCTGCAACTATCTCAATTAGAAATACCGCCAACAAAATGGCCTGGTTATCTGCGTAGACTGGCACTTGAATTACCCGGCTGGTCAGGACTTATTAACTGGCGTCAACACCATCCTGATTATCAGACAACCAACGATGCGGCACCTAAACTGGCCGATTATCTCGCCATTCGACTAACACTGGACAGGTTATGGTTAAATCAAGTCTGCAGGGAAATCTGGAAATGTGAAGCAAAAGTTGGCTCACTCCGCGCTTATTTTCGTAAAAACCTGCCAGAATTTACGGTGCGCAGAAGTGTGTACCAAGGCAATTTGCCGGAATACCTGACTCGACTGGCCGAATCATTAATCATTCAAGCGGCTCCCGAACGACGCGGCCGCGCTGATTGGCAACAACTTGCCGAGTTGATTTTAACTTGGCAGTGCAGTCCGCTATCTGAAAGCAACGCAGGA